>CAJMOO010000001.1 GCA_905215045.1 uncultured bacterium
GCTTAATGAAATATTTAAATATCGAACCAGGATCTGTTTCACCATTAGGCATTTTAAATGATAAAGAATGTGTGGTTCCAGTCTTTTTTGATGAAGATTTGAAGGAATATGAATATATTGCAGTCCATCCAAATGATAATACAGCGACGATCTGGATGAAACTTGTGGACCTCTTAGATGTCATAAAGATGCATGGAAATCAAGTGAAATTTATCAATGTGTAATAAGTTTGTAACGAGCACTAATTTTTAAGAAGAAAAAAGCAGGAACGATTTTACCACTGAGAAACAAACTCCAAAGTTTTAGTAAGTGAATCCAACCGGCATTTCAACCCAGCCTCTTTATTTTTTTCACGATCTCCCTTAAAGAGCTTCGTCTGCCCAAATTCCATCGGTACAAACATATGTCTACCATAATCATAGCTCAAATGCTGATAAGAATATGGGAAATCAAAATCTTTCAATCGTTTCATAATCTGCTCTGCTGCAATCTCCGAAGGCCACATATTATCCATTTTAGAAGAAATAAGCAAAATAGGACCAGCCGTTTTCTCAACCTGAATGACTGCATCAGGATTAGGATTTTTAACAAGTGGAAGATAAAGATCATACATACTGACATCTCGTGTTCATAGGTGAAACAGCAATGACTGCATTGACAAGTTCAGGAAGAAGGCTTCCTGCAAGTAATGCAAGTTCTGCGCCTTTTGAAATACCACAAAGACCTACTTTATGATATCCCATATCATGGAGTCGTTTGGCCGCTGCCCCAATAAAATCAACAGGAATACAAGAGAACTGTTTCGGTAAATCTTCTCCGACCACATAAGCCAAAGCCAAAGTGGTAAGTCCCTGATCTTGAAAAACCTTTGCTAACACCTTAGATAATTCAATTCCACCATCACTTCCACTAAAACAGATCAGAGCTTTCCCTGGATATTTATCCTCCGATGGAAAAAATAATTCTCCATGAAATCCATCTGTTTTGACATGATAAGTACGATTTCCTGTTTTTGACATAACCCATAATTCCTCTCTGTATATTTTAGTTTGTTATATCTAATTATATCATAATTGCAAGAAGCTCAAAATGAGAAAAGTTTCATGTACAGAAAACAGACAAGATATAAAATTCGCATTAAAAATGAAAATATAACTATAAAAAAGATTCTAAACGAAGTAAAATAAATATACGAATTTTAGGAAAATACAGGAGGTTAATATATGACGGATATCGAAGAACAATTTAATTTGATTGCAAAGAGATATGATGAGAACCGAAGAAAATTCATACCTTGTTTTCATGATTATTATGAAGCTACGACAAAGATGATTCTTTCTAACATAGATTCGCCCAAAAGAGTTCTCGATTTAGGTGCAGGAACAGGATTACTTACATATTATTGGTTCAAAGAATGTAAAACCGCAGATTATGTTCTTGTAGACATTGCAGATGAAATGTTAAATGTTTCCAGAAAGCGGTTCGCAGGGTTAGAAAATATTCAGCATGAGATTTTAGATTATACAAAACAACTTCCAGAAGGAGAGTTTGATACGATCATATCTGCATTATCAATTCATCATTTAGATGAGGGACAGAAGACAGATTTATTTGAAAGAATTTATGAGAAACTTCCTGTGGGTGGAATATTTGTAAATTATGATCAATTTTGCGCAGGAACACAGACGATGAATCAATGGTTTGATTCTTATTGGGAGAAACAGTTATATCATAGCGGGTTGACAGATAGTGACATTGAGCAATGGAAAGAACGAAAGAAACTTGATAAAGAATGTTTGATGGAAGAAGAAATAGAGATGCTGAAAAAATGTGGATTTTCAGATGTGAAATGCTTGTATTCTTATCATAAATTTTCGGTGATCGTGGCTGTGAAAAAATGAATAAATAATAGAAAGTCATTGTAGTAATTTACTTTTGTAAAAATAGCAATGGCTTTTTTTCGTGTTGTTATGTACAAACTATGATAAACCTATAAATTAAACACATTCCCCTACATTTCCGCACTATTACAAAATACAAATTCCACATATACTTAAAGTATAAACAGGGAGATGTTTAACATGTCAGAAACTAAAATAATTTCCAAACAAGAATCTTTAAAATGGGTACTTTGAGAGATAGAAAAGAGGATGAGAAATGAATTATCTTAAAATCACAAAAAATAATATTGACAAAGAACATATTTGCTGTGCAATGTCCGGCAAACAGAGCCTTGTAAAAAAGGAATGGCTGAAGAAACGTTTTGAGGAAGGACTTGTTTTTTATCGAAGTGAAGAACGTGGAAAATGTTTTATTGAATACATTCCGGCAGAAAATGCATGGATGCCTATTATGGCAGATGAATATTTATATATTAACTGTTTGTGGGTATCAGGTTCCATGAAAAAACACGAATATTCCAATAATTTATTAAATGAATGCATTCGTGATGCAAAGGAAAAGAGAAGAAAAGGTATCTGTATCCTGTCAGCAGAAGGAAGAAAACGTGAATTTCTATCAGATCCGAAATTTTTGAAATATAAAGGATTTATGACTGCAGATATTTCAGATTGTGGAATAAACCTTATGTATCTGCCACTAGATGATACTGCAAAAACACCTAAATTTAAAGAGTGTGCGAAACAGAGAAATGGCGCAAAATATACCTGCACCAGTTACGACATACGCATTGTTTCGGGATGGAGAATTTGTAACACAAGGGATTCAATCAGATAAAAAGTTTTTGGCACTTGCTGGCGTAAATACAAAAGGCAAATAATATAACAGATTTGAAGGTGATAAATGTATGAATCATACAAATACAAGAAGAATTTATTTAGATAATATCCGCTGGGTCACAGTCTGCATCGTCGTAATCTATCATGTGATCTATATGTTCAATGGCGTTCAGCCATTTGGAGTGATCGGAGCATTTGAAAAGCATCAGCTGCAAGATGCTTTTCAATATCTGGTATATCCATGGTTTATGGCATTGCTATTCGTCGTATCTGGTATGAGTTCCAGATATTATCTGGAAAGACATAACACAAAAGAATTTATCAAAGACAAGACACGTAAACTTCTGGTACCTTCAACGATCGGACTTTTTGTATTTCAGTGGATTCTTGGATATTATAATATGCAGATCAGTGGAAGTTTAAACAGCTTTCAGAAAGTGCCAGGAGTTATCAAATATGTGATCATGGCGGTATCTGGTATTGGTGTATTATGGTACATACAAGTATTGTGGATTTTATCAATGTTGTTATTACTGGTAAGAAAAATCGAGAAGGATCATATTTGGAATCTCGGAGAAAAAACACCCGTGTGGTTTTTATTACTTTTGACAATCGGTTTATATGGATCAGCACAGATTCTTAATACTCCGATCGTGACTGTTTATCGATTTGGAATTTATGGCTTCTGTTTTTTTACAGGATATTTTATATTTTCTCATGATGAAGTATTAGAACGATTAAGCAAGTGGTGGACAATCTTTATGATCATGGCAGCAGGAACTTGTATATTTTACACAGTACATTATTTTGGAGAAAATTATGCAGTAGAGCCAGTGATCAATAATGTGGCTGCCTGCGTATATTGTTGGTTTGCAATTCTTGCGATTTTAGCTGTCATGAAAAAATATGGTAACTGGAAAAACAAAGCAGTTCAATGGATGGTGCAAAAATCTTGGGGAATTTATGTATTTCATTATTTGCCACTAGCGATGACCGCTTATTATTTAAATAAATTTGAACTAAAACTTTCAGCATTTATTGTATATTTGTTCGTTGGTATCAGTGCATTTGCAGGTGCATTGCTTTTAAATGAAACGATCAGCCGGATACCGATCATTCGTTGGTGTGTACTTGGAATACAGAAAAATAAAAATATATAAAACTTTTTAAGTCTTTTGTTTGTCTGTGTATTAAAGGAAGCAAAATCAAAGAAATTCCTTCAGAGATATATAAGAAGGGTGGCATAAAAATGGGATTACCTTATGAAAAACAGATTCTTAAGCTTTTGCAGGAACTTTCTCATTATCAGATAGTGATGAGACACTGCAGACAGGAAAAAGCAAAATACACGGACGAGATTGAGAAGACATGCAGTGAGATTGAACTTGCAGTGCATAAAATGCAAGAAAAACAGCAAGAAGCACTTTCACAGTGGAGAAAAATTAATGAACAGGAAAGATGGACAATTATTTTTTCGATTACAGAAGGAATTGAAAAAATGACAGAACTTGCACGACAAAAGGGATGCAGTGCAATGGGATATTATCTAGAATTTATAATTATGGAAGAAATTCTGGAACTTCTGGATCAGCCAGAAATTTGTATGAAATAATAATGGATCTAACACTAATATAGCCAATGCAAAAAAGGGGTTTATCCATGGACGATATTCTCTGTTTGCTATATTCCAAGAGTTGCACACGGTGTATCTATCGAGAAGCGTTAGTACCAGCATATATTCAATGGTTAAACGGAATTTCTAAATACCATATGGATGATCAAAAATGTTATAAATAAAAATAAATGGACAATTTAATTATTGAAAAGGACTAAAATCTAAAGAACCAGATGTGTGTAGTGGATGCATCTGGTTCTTTTTAACATTTTATCTTTTATTGTTCCGTCTGGTTCATAGGAAAGACATCGGCAACTTCACTAATAACAATATATGCCTTTGGATCAATCTTGCGGATAATATTTTTCATCGTAGTAATCTGGAATCGGTTAAGGATAAAATAAATCATCGTTTTATCTTCACCAGAATAACCGCCACGGGCAGCGAGCCTTGTCATTCCTGTCTGGAATTCATCGGATAAGGCATTACAGATATCGTCTGCCTGATCGGTTACAATGATCGCACATTTTGAACGGTCAAATCCTTCAATGATAAAGTCAATTGCTTTAATTGCTGCCATATAAGTAACAATAGAATAAAGAGGAAGGATCCAACTTTGCAGGCAAAAACCACAGATGGTATAGAGAATCACATTATAAACCATAACAAAAGCACCAACAGAGATTCCAATCCGTTTTGCAAAGATAACAGCTAAAACTTCAATTCCATCCATAGCTCCGCCAAATCGAAGAGAAAATCCACTGGCTGTTCCCGTGATCAAACCACCAAACAAGGAACAAAGAAGAAGATCTGTTCCAGCAAGTGGAGAAGCGATGCTCACATTGATCGGAAGAACATCTTCGATCAGCCATGCAAAGATGGAATAGATAACAACTGTATAAATCGCATAAATAGTAAAAACAGGGCCTTGTTTCTTTAATCCATATAAGAAAAGTGGGATATTTAAAATTAATAAAAACAGGGAAAGTGAAAAAGTGGAAGGTGTTAACTGCCCAAGAAGCATAGAAGTTCCAGAAATTCCAGTATCATATAATTTTACTGGCGCAAGAAAGATGGTTACTCCAATTGCATTGATGATACCAGCGAAGGTAAGAACCAAAAAGTTTCGTTGTTCAAAGTCAGATAAAGATAGTTTCATGATTAGCCGCCTCCTTTGATGTCTATAAATTATAATAATAGATTAACACAATTTCTTGATAGTGGCAAAATGGAGATAGATAAAGATACAAAATTGAAGCCAAGCTGTCTTTATGATACACTTTAAATAAAGCTTACGAATTGATTCAACTGGCATTTTTATACCCCACCATTCGATGTATAATAAAAACAACAAATAACCAGGTCAAAGAAAGGACCTTTGCATATGAAGATGAATGAAAAATTAATAAAACCACTAACTGAAACGAAATATCTAAATGTAGACAATACCGATAGATATCGTCCAATCATCCGTCTCTTCTATCTGGAATATGAAAAACTAAGATACTGGATGTATCCAGAAGAAGTCTTTGAAGAACTTCATAAAGAAGAATACTTTAAAGATTACACGGAAGAACAATGCAGGCAGGATTTAGAAGCTTTAAAGAACTGGGGAAATCTTTCTGCAATTCAAGATACGAAAAGGGTCAACTCCATTGAGGAATTTAAGAATAAGAAGTACAGATACCAATTGACAGATTATTCCGTAGAGATTGAACGTATGGTGGTAAGACTTGAGAATCTTTCCATTGAAGGAGCATCTCTAGAACCAACATTATTAGAAAAGATTCGAATGAGTTTCTCTGAAATTCCAGAAATTTTAAATGAAGATGACGAACATTTACATGGATGGTGGGAAAGTTTAAATTCCGATTTTAAGAGGCTGAATCAGAATTATCAGGATTATATGCGTGATCTAAATAGTATGAAAGCAGAAGAGATGATGAAAACAAAAGCATTTCTTATGTTTAAAGATCATTTGATCGAATATCTTAGAAGTTTTGTAAAGAGTCTTCAATTGAATGCCACGAATATCGAACAACTTCTGTCAAAGTTATCCAAAGAGCAGGTTCAAATGATTCAGGAACGTTTAACGGAATATGAATTTTCAATTCCAAGAATTGATGTAGAAGTGACAAAGGAACAATTATGGGATAAGATTCATGGGCGTTGGAGAAGTATTGAAAATTGGTTTTTAGGAACTGCGGGAGCAGGATCAGAAGCGGGAAAAGTATTTGACACAACGAATGAGATCATTCGAAGAATCACAAGATATGCAACACGTATCAGTGAGCAGAATCATAGTGGTGCGAACAGAAGAGAAGAATATGCGAAGATTGCAAGGTTATTTTGGAATTGTAAGACGATAGAAGAAGCACACAGATTGTCAGCGGTTGTATTTGGAATTGAAAAGCCATTACATTTAAAGGGCGATATCAAAAGGGATACAGAAAGCATTAATAGTGGAGTATATGAAGAACCCCCAGCAATGTTTACTGTTGTTCCAAGAGTTCGAACGTATCGTGAGAAGTCTGAACGGAAGGGTATCATATATCGAACCAAAGAAAAAGAGCAGATGAGAAGAGAAAATTTAAAGAAACTAAAACGTCAGCAAGAACTTCTAGACAGTTATGTGAAAGGTAATCGTTTGGAATTCGCTACACTTCCAGAGATTGAACCATATGTTAGAGATACTTTTTTGATGTGGTTGTCAAAAGCATTAGAACGCAAAGAACAAAAAGCAAAAACGGAAGATGGAAGAACATACTATATTGAAAAGCCACAACATGATCAAAGATGTCTACTCAAATGCAGTGACGGAACATTTGAGATGCCGGCATACACAATTGTATTTCATGAGGAGTGATCACATATGAAACCACTGGAAGTATTATTAAGCAAACGATGGATTTTAAAGAACAGAGACAAAGAATTATACTATCAACTGAAAGATGAAATTGGGAAAAGCAGAGATTTTTTGACGGAAAAACTTGGATATCAGGCAATCGTAACGCCGAATCTTATAAAATTAGAAAAGATACCAGCTTATGCACAAAACTGGATGGGAATTCAGGAATTTTCAGATCATTTAGAATATATTTTCTTATGCATGATCTTGATGTTTTTGGAGGAACGTGATTCAGGGGAACAGTTTGTTTTATCTATGTTAACAGAATATATTCAGGGAAATATAAAAGAAGAGCAGATTGACTGGACGATTTACAATTATCGAAGACATCTTGTAAAGGTTATGAAATATTGCGTCAAAGTTGGAATATTGGAGATTGATGATGGAAGTGAAGACAACTTTATGAAAAGTGATGAGGGAGAAGTTTTATATCAAAATACGGGAGCATCCAGATATTTTATGAAGAATTTTTCTCGTGATATTTCTGATTATCAAAAGCAGGAAGATTTCTTAAAAGAAGAATGGATCGGGATGAACGAAGATCGAGGAATTATAAGGAGACAAAGAGTGTATCGTTCTCTTTTGATGTCACCGGGAATTTATTTAAATGATGATACGGAAGAAGATTTTGCTTATGTCAGACATTATCGTGGTATGATTCAGGAAGAATTGGATCGATTTTTTGATTGTGAACTGCAGGTGCATAAGACAAGTGCATTTTTGGTCATGGGAGAAGATAGTAATTTAGGAAAATCATTTCCAGAAGAAAATACGTTATCAGATATCGTATTATTATGGTGCGGGTTATTTCGGCAGAAGATTAATGATGGAGATATTGAAGTTCCGGTTGGAGAAGATATTGTCATTTCAACACAGCAGTTTGTTGCAATATCAGAAGAATGTAAAAGAAGATACGGTAATGGCTGGATTAAAACATACAGAGAGATGACGATGGGAGAATTTTGTAACAAGTTAAAAGAATATATGATTATTATGGAAATGATCAAAGAAATATACGACCAGATTATGATCTATCCGATTGTTGGGAAAGTAGAAGGATGTTATCCAAAGGATTTTAAGGGCGGTGAAGCAAATGAATAATAGTCGATGGAAGATGAATAGAATAGGATTGCTTGATTTTTGGTATTATGATGATCAGGAATTTTATTTTCTTGATGGAAGAATGTTATTAAGAGGTTCTAATGGATCAGGAAAATCGGTAACAATGCAAAGTTTTATACCGCTTCTTTTAGATGGGAATATGCGTCCGGAACGATTAGATCCCTTTGGTTCAAGAGCACGTAAAATGGAAAATTATTTGTTAGAAGATGGAGATGGAAGAGAAGAGCGGACAGGTTATCTCTACATGGAATTTAAACGAAAAGATGTAGAGAACTATTTAACGATTGGAATTGGATTAAGAGCCAGACGAGGGAAGAAATTAGATCCATGGTATTTTTGCATTACAGATGGAAGAAGAATAGGAAAAGATATTTATCTATATAAAGATGTCAAAGAGAAAATAGCTTATTCTAAAATGGAGTTAAGAAACAGAATTGGTGATGGCGGACGAATGTTTGACAGCCAGAAAGATTATGCAGCTTACGTGAATCAGACATTGTTTGGATTTGAGACAATGGATGAATATCGTGAGATGCTAGAGTTATTGATTCAGCTTCGAACGCCAAAGTTATCAAAAGATTTTAAACCAACAGTGATCAATGACATTCTTGGAAGTTCTCTTCAGACATTATCAGAAGATGATTTAAGACCTATGTCAGAGGCAATCGAGAATATGGATGGGTTAAAGACGAATCTGGATAATCTGAAGGAAAGCCTGGAAGCAGCAAAACAGATTGAAAAAGTGTACGACCAATATAATCAGATTGTTTTATATCACAAGGCAGCAAAATATAAAAAAGAAAATGCACAGTATCATAAAATTGACGAACAGCTAAAACATTTAGAAACAACGATCAAAAAAACGGAAGAAAAATATGAACAGGAATTGCATCATCATGAAAAACTAAGTGTAGAACAGTCTGCCAGACAAGAGGAGAGACGTTCTTTGGAACATAATGATGCAACTAAATTAAAGGAACAAGAGCAGGATTTTACGAAACAGATTACAGATTTAGAACGTAAAATTGAAGAAAAACAACAGCAGTATGAACAAAAGAGAGAAAAACAGATTCAAAATGACCATCAGTTAAAACAGCTTCAGGATGAGAATGAACAGACAAAAGAACAGATCAAAGATATATTTGAGGAGATGGCTGAATGTATCAGTGATGCTACATTTGATGAATTTGATTTTATGAAAGAGGAGTTTGAAAGATCAGCAGACGAAGTATATGATTTTTATGGACATCAGCAATTGCTAGAAAGATATCAGCATAAAATTCAAAACGGAATTGATATTTTAGAGAAAGAGAGAAATACACAGAATCAATATGATGAACATCTAAAGAAACTGGATGAATTCCGATCTCAAAGAGAACATGTGGAAAGAGAATATCATCAATATGAAAATCAGTTTTTGGAAATCAAAGAAGAATTAACAGAGCAGATTTATCGTTGGGCAAGAGCTACAAAGCTGCTGAAAGTGGAGGATGTAAAACTTCAAGATATCAGTCGAATGATCAAGACATATAAGTTTGGAACAGACGATGGAGAAATTTATGAAATTATCCGCAATCATAAATATGCAGTACAAGATAAACTGAAAGATCAACAAAGAAAATTAGCTGCTCAAAAAGAAGAGATTAAGATACAGTTACAAGAAAAGGAAAAAGAGTTAGAAGAATGGCAGAATAAAAAAGATCCAGAACCAGAATTATCGGAAGAAGTATACAAGAATCGAGAAATTCTGAGACAACAGCAGATAGAAGCTATTCCTTTTTACAAAACGATTGATTTTGCAGATCAATTAAATGAAGAACAAAGAAATCACTTGGAAGAAGCTCTTTATAGGATGGGCGTTTTAAATGCATTGATCGTAGCGGAAGAAGATCGTCAGAAAATAGAATCTTTAGACCATGGGACTTGTGATACCTATATTTATGGAAATGTAAATCATGTAAAGAATAATCTGCAGGATTTATTAAATATTGATAATACAGAAAATGATATTTTATTTTATCAGAAGATATCAAAAGTTCTTTCTTCTATTGGCTATCAAAGTCCGAATGAGCAAGAGGCATCCACCGGGATTAATGAAAATGGAAATTTCAAAATAGGAATTTTGGAAGGAACCATTACGGGAGATTATCAGGCAAAATATATCGGAGCGATGTCAAGAGAACGTTATCGCAAAGAACAAGAGAATCTATTACAGGAAATCTGTGAAAGATTACAGAATAAATTAGAACTTCAGATGGAAAAGATTAGACAAAATGAAGCAGATATCGCACTATTAGAGAAAGAAGAAGCAGAATTTCCGAAATTTCAAGATATAAAGATTGCAGCCAGAGAATTTGATCAAAGGGAGCATTTGCTTACGATGATTGAAGATCAAGTAAAAGACCAACAAGAAATCGTGGAAACAGAAGGGAAAACTTTAAATGCGGTTCGATTAGAAGTTCAGACAATTTGCAGTGGAATTTACCTTGCAACACGTTTGGATGTTTTTATGGAAGTAAAACAGAACCTTATAAAATACCAGAAGCTTCTTATGAAATTACAATTACAACATCAGACATATTTGAACAAATTATCCTTAATAAAAGGAAAAGAGGGATACGCACAGGAAATTGAAGCATATATAGATGAGGTTTTATATGATAAGGGGCAGGCTGAAAGACAATGTCGAGAAATCAAAGTACAAAGAGATATTGTGCTGGATCAGTTAAGTTTAACGGATTATGAAGAGATTAAACATCAGTTGGATCTATGTCTGACAAGACTTTCAAAACTACCTTTTGAGATAGAAAAATCCGTTGAGGAAAGTACTTCTTTAAGAAAAGATCTGGAACAATTAAAGCAGGAGCAGGAAAAGAAAAAAGAAGATTACGATCGTCAGGGAAGAATTGTTGAATTTCTAAAAGAAATATTTTACATGGAAGCAAAACAGGAGTTAGTTATCTTTGATGTAGAACCTGAAGGAAGAACAGAAAAATGGATGCAACAATTACCTGACAGAGTTTGCAAAATATATCGGGAAATCGCTGAGAGAAGGACACAAAATGACGCATTTGCACTGATTCAGGAAAATTTCCAAAAGAATAAAGTGTATCTCCATGAATATTTTCCAACGATTCACACTGTATTTGATGATATTTTGGTACCAGAAAGTTTAGGTGAATTTCAAGTAAAACGAATCAATATTACTGGTAAATACAGAGGTGTAACAATTGAATTTAAGAAACTTGTAGAGAAATTAATTTCTGATGTTGAAGAACAAGCAAGACTTTTAAGTGACCGTGACAGGGAATTATTTGAAGATATTCTTGCGAATACGTTAAGTAAAAAAATCCGTGCCAAAATACAATCTAGTAAACGATGGGTTGAAAGCATGAATCAGTTGATGGAATCTATGCAGACATCGAGTGGGTTAAAGTTAAGTCTTAAGTGGAAGAGTAAAAAGGCATTGAAAGAAGAACAGTTAGATACAAGAAAACTGGTAGATATTCTGCAAAAAGATTATGATATCATGAGGCCAGAAGAAATTACACAATTAAGCCAGCATTTTCGGTCAAAGATCGATGAAGCAAGAAAAACAGCTGGCGAATCTGACGGGGTACAATCATTCCATAGTATTATGAAGGAAGTTCTTGATTATCGTAAATGGTTTGAATTTCAGTTAGAATATCAAAAAACAGGAGAAAAGAAAAAAGGACTTACGGATCGTACATTCTTTACATTTAGTGGTGGAGAAAAGGCAATGGCAATGTATGTTCCATTATTCTCTGCAGTTGCGGCAAAATATGAAGGGGCAAGAAGTGATGCACCAAGAATGATCTCCTTAGATGAAGCATTTGCAGGAGTAGATGAGATGAATATCAAAGATATGTTCCGCTTGATGGTAGAATTTAAGTTTGATTTTATGATGAACTCACAGATTTTATGGGGTGATTATGAAACAGTTCCAGAGATCGCAGTGTATCAGTTGATCCGTCCAGAAAACGTCAAATATGTAACCGTGATTTCTTATATATGGAATGGAAAAGTAAGAAGTCTTGTGGATAAGATAGGTGATCAAATTGAGGGATGATAAAGATTTAAGATATGATCAGTTATTAAAAGAAGCAATCATATATTTCAAAAAACATCCAATTTTTCATAAGATATTTACAGGTTTTCAAAAGAAATATGAAAGTCTTGGGCATCTTGGTGGAACTGTAGTACTTCACCATTTAACAAAAGATGAAAAGTTACAATTATCAGGCTTTTTCCAAAAAGATTTTTATGAAAATAAAACGGTGACTATTTCTATGAATCGAATGGAGAAAGCATTAAAGAGCAGCAAGTTTGAACTGCTTGACTGGATGGATATTTTGGAATCATATTTTGGACAGAAAATAATCTGGAAACAGGAAGTGTTACAAAGAGAGAATGAAAAACAAAAGGTATTTTTTAATAAAATTCTAAAAGAAATAAAATTTGATATTGTAAAGGAATGGCTTTATAATAGAATCAAAGAAAAATCAACGATTTATCAACGACTGCAAAAAGAATATAAAGATCATCCAGCTCAATTAAAGGTACTTTTAAAGCATATAGAACATGGAATAACAAAACTTCCAGTCTTTTGTACTAAAAAAGAGAGGCTTGCTGTATATGCAGCACAAGTTACGGGAGATCCTCATTTCTTTGATTCTAATACGTTTGCTGAGTTACTTTTATTTGATTTTATAACTTATCATTTTCATACAAATAATGAGGAAGGATTATCAGAGATTGAATATCGAAATCTGCAATATTATACCGCAGGAATCATAAGAGATGATCTGTCAAATTATGTAACTGTTTATGGAATTCACGCAAAGGATAAACGTGGTATGTTACATTTGGGGTTGGAAGGATTCTCTGATAAAAAAGAGCCAGTGTTGCTTACTTTGTATACTCTAAGTAATTTGAATGATATTTATGGGAATAAAGAAATTTATATTTTAGAAAATCCCTCAGTCTTTTCATGGCTTTGTGAAAAATATCCGGATAAAAGTTTTGTGTGTACCAATGGACAATTAAGATTTTCAGCCTTTCTATTATTAGATCAGCTGTCTATGACATCAAAGTTATTTTATGCCGGTGATTACGATCCCGAAGGATTATTGATTGCTCAGAAGTTAAAGTTGCGTTATAAAGAACGATTAACACTATGGAATTATTCGATAGATCTATATGAACAAAATCTGTCCGATGTGAAAATAAATGAAAGAAGATTAAAACAATTGGATCAGATATATATAGAAGAGCTTCAAGAAATTAAAGAAGATATGAAGTGTCAAAAGAAAGCAACTTATCAGGAAAGTATATTGGAAAGTTACGAATTATAAAGGAGAAAAAGTATGATAAAGAAACAACTAACAACCATTTTTCTATCATTGGCACTAGCTGCCACAACTGCATTTCAGCCAATTTCCATATTGGCAGCAGACAATCTAAGAACAGAAACAAAAATATCATTACAAGACAGATCAAAAAAGCAATCGACAAAACCAATAGGTTATACCTTTGAAAGCAAACACATCAGCACATCCTCAAAAGCGAAAGGCAAAGGTGCTACAAAAGCTTCCAAAGTAGATTCCATGACTTATAGATGGGATGAAAATACCCAGACACTTCGAGTCAGCGGAAGAGGTAAGGTTGTTGGGAATTATGATAATAGAAATGATTTAGCACAATATCAGAATCAAGCTAAAAAAATCATTTTGGAAAAGGGTATTACAGAGATTGGGAAACAGGCATTTGCACAGTTTTATAATCTTTCTGAGATAGAATTTCCATCGACATTAACAAAGATTGGTGAAGCTGCATTTTTTGGGTGTGATAAACTTACAAGTGCAACATTGCCAACTTCATTAAAAGTGTTAGATATGGCAGCGTTTGCGAATTGCTCTGCACTTGTGAATGTAACTATTCCATCTCAATTAACAACAATGAGAGATTATGCATTCCAAAGATGTGCGATCAAAAATATTACAATTCCAGCAACGCTAAAAACTTTTTCAGAACTTGCATTTTTTGAATGTTATGATTTTCAGAAGATTGAAGTAGCATCCGGGCATCCTTCTTATAGCACAAGGAATGGAGTTTTATTCAATAAAAATAAAACAAAACTGATTTTATATCCAGTTGGAAAGCAGGCCGCATCTTATCAGATTCCAAATTCAGTAAAAGAAATTGGAGAGAATGCGTTGAATCATGCAAAGGTTGGAAAAATAGTGATTCCAACGAGTGTGTCTAAAATTGGTGAAGGAGCGTTTGCGGGTGCTACTATTACAAGCCTGAATATTCCGAATTCTGTAAGGTCAGCAGGTTATTATATCTGTGAAAAGTGTACACAGTTAAAAACAGTAACTTTTGGAAATGGACTTACAACAATTCCATATAGAATGTTTTATAATTGTGTTTCATTAACAAGCGTATCTATGGGAAATAATATAAAGAAGCTGGATGGGCTTGTATTTGGTTATTGTTCATCACTAAAACAGATTAAAATTCCAGATAGCGTAACTTCCTTGGAAGATGGATGTTTCGGGGAGTGCTCTGCTTTGACAACCATCAATTTTCCAAAGAATTTAAACGAAATTGCATACCAGACATTTTTCAATTGCAAGAGCCTTACATCCGTAACATTTTCAAATACGTTACAGATGATAGGAAGTCTTGCTTTTTATGGAACAAAAATTAAAAAAGTGAGGATTCCAGCTTCTGTAATATATGTTGGAACACAAGCATTTCCAGCAGAATCAGTGATTGAAGGATTAAATGGACTACAAAAAATCGAAGATGGTTCTTATATGAGGATGGAGAAGCTGCCGATTAAAGTAACATACGATTATAAAGCAGCATTTGATATTGTAAAAAGAGTCAATAGTGAAAGAAGGAAGAAAGGATTAAAAGCACTTACCATGGATCGTCGTATGATCAAGGGATCTATGATTCGTGCGGCTGAACTTGCAATATCATTTTCTCATATACGTCCATCAGGAAGATTTTATTATAGCGTATGTTACGATAGTAAACTTGGATATATTATGAGTGGAGAAAATATTGCTGCAGGTCAGACAAGCAGCAGATCCGTCATGACTTCATGGATGAATTCAGATGGACATAGAGCTAATATTCTTACAGATAGATATACTGGAATTGGTGTTGGAGCGGTTAAGGTAAATGGCATATGTTACTGGGTACAGAACTTTTCAACAGCCGCTGTAGATGCAGCAGAAGAATCTTCTTACAAAAACAACACTGCAACAACTAATATAGAAGTTACAAAAGCTCAGATAGGATATTTATTTTCAGTAAATCCAATAAATTCATTTAGTTTAAAGAATGGAACTTCTAAAAATATTTCCTATAGTATATACAATCATTTTGTCAATGTACCATTGATTTCAAGTGAAATGAAATACAAAGTTTCTTCTCCATCGATATGTAAAGTATCGGCTTCTGGTAAAATAACAGGGTTAAAAGCTGGAAAAACAAGTGTTACGATCACACCAAAACAAGCTCCATCGTTTGCCAAAACGATTACGATAACGGTAACAGATACTTCCCTTGGGAAAGTAACTTGGGGCAAATGTAAGAGATCTTCGAAAACAGTTCAGTTACAGTGGAAGAAAGTAAGCGGTGCAACCTCCTATCAGGTATATCGTTTTAAAGGTAAAAAATGGGTAAGAGTAACAACGACCAAGAAAACAAGTTATAAGTATAAGAAAGCACCAAAGAATGGATCTTATAAAGTACGAGCTGTAAAAACGTCTGGAAAGAAAAAGATATATGGAGCTTTTTCTAAAGTAAAGAAAATTAAATAAACAAAAAGCCTCTGTGTATGATGTTAATAAAAAGTTTGAAACATCACACAGAGGCTTTTTATTATATTATTTATTGATATGTTTCGAATTCAAGTAATCCAAAATCTAGAAACAATTCTTAATAATATCTTCATCAAGTCCATTCTTGCAAGTTATATTTCCTATTACAAAATACAAGATTCCACCGGCAAGAAGTCCCCATACAACGGCATTGATTCCTGCGATCTGTACATTATAGTAACAAAATACATAAGTGATCGCTGCTCCAATAGAACTAAAGACGGCTGCCTGTTTTGTTCCTTTCTTCCAGAACAATCCACCAACTAAAGGCCAGAAGAAACTGCATTCCAGACCACCCAAAGCAAACAGATTCAGGAAGAAAATGATATCAGGTGGATTGATCGTAAGTAAGATGACGATCACACCGAATGCAAATGTAACAAGTGTACTCATCTTTCCAACATTTTTGTTATAAGATTTAATTTTCACAGGATCATCTTTGACAACATAGTTACGCCACAGATCTTTTACAATTGCTGCAGAAGCAAGGATCAAAAGAGAATCAGCAGTAGACATAACAGCAGCCATAGGTGCTGCAAGGAATGTTCCAGCTAATCCAACGGGCATGATCTTCTGAACAATATACGGAATAAAATAATCAGAAGTTGGAAGATTCTTTGTATCTACCAGTGCACCTGCCCATGTACCAGCCATATGCATACCAACGATGATAAAGCTACAAGTAACCGCACCAATCCACATCGCAGAATGAAGACTCTTTGTATTTTTAAATCCCATAGAACGAACAGCGGTCTGTGGAAGTCCAAGAGTACCAAATCCTACAAGAATCCAGAAACTAAGCAAAGTTCCGGGACTATATTTTGAAAATAGATCATCATATACACCAGGTAGATTCTGTGCAAGTCCAGCATCAATACCAGCAAGTCCACCGCCAGCTTTTAATACGAAGAATAAAAGCAAAAATGTACCGACACACATGATGATTCCCTGAATCGTATCTGTGATCGCAACAGCACTGAAACCACCGAAAGATGTATAGATGATAACAACTGCACCAAAAATCAATAAAGAAACGACATGATCAAGTCCTGTGATGGAAGAGATCAAAGTTGCTCCACCAGTAAACTGTCCGATCATCTGTGCCATAAAGAAGATAACCATAAGTAAACTGGTTACGATAACTAATACATCACTTTTATAACGGGCTTTTAAATAACCGACAACAGTAACGGCACCGGTTCTTCTTGAAACTAAAGCTAATTTATTTCCAAGAACACCAAGTACCAGAAATGTAATCGGAACCTGTACGGTAGCGATCCATGCTTGTGCATATCCGTAAGTAAGACCAGCAGCTCCAGGTCCGGAGATAAAGGAACTTACAGAAGTATAAGTTGCCATGGTTGTCATTGCTAAAAGAAGTCCATTCATATTTCTTCCACCGATAAAGAATTTTTTCTCAGAAGAAGTATGCTGTTTTTTATTCTGACGTTTACTAAAAATGATACCGATCGCGGCATTTAAAATGAGGTAAACGATAAAGATCATAAGAATGATTTTCTGATTTGCTGACATTTTATTCTTCTTCCTCCTCTTCATCATCATAATCGAAGTTAATAAATACATGTTTTAATAAGTACCAGACACCGATCAAAGAAAGTATGATCGTTCCGAAAGTTGATACGCTAAACCATGCTGGCATTCCTAGAAAATAAAGACCAGTACCATTTAATAAAAATGCACTGGCAATATGCCAAGCACAGCAGATCAAAACAACGATCAGTGTTCCACGGATTTCACGCATACACTGTTCGTGTTTCTCCTGTCTTGTTAATTTTTTCATATTTTATAATCTCCTTAATTACAAGGTCAGATTCACTCAATGGGATATCTGCCAAAGGTATTATCTTATAAAAAGAGAAGAAAATCAACCGATTTGGCTTATGTATTAATTCTTATTACAATAGAAAGAACACATACAGTTCGAAAGGAATTCTTGCAGTAAGGATGTTTCTATGATAAAATTTACAAAGAATTTTTATCAAAAAGGAGTGCGTAAAAAAGTGATAAGTTTAGGCTTGGATTCAGGTTCATCTATGACAAAAGCTGTCTTATTCAAAGATGATCATATCATAAAGACGAAGATGATTCCAACATCGATCAGTCCAAGGAAATCTTTAGAAGAACTTTATCTAGATATGATAAATGAAAAGGAAAGGATTGATGTAGTCGTAACAACAGGCTACGGAAGAAATCTGTTAGAGCAAGCAGATTTTAAGATTACAGAGATTACCTGTCATGCTGCAGGGGCATTTTTTATGAATCCAGATTGTAATACGATCATTGATATTGGCGGACAGGACAGTAAAGTAATCACGATTGATGACCTTGGCTGTGTCACAGATTTCTTAATGAATGACAAATGTGCAGCAGGAACCGGACGTTTTTTAGAGATGACAATGAAACGGGTAGAAAGTGAGATTGACAAAATCGATATTTTTGTAAAAGATGCCAAGCCTGCAAAGATTAATAGTATGTGTGCTGTATTTGCGGAAAGTGAGATTGTTGGGTTACTGGCTCAGGATATCCCGCCAGAAGATATTGTCCTTGGCTGTGTAGAGTCTATTTGTCAAAGAACTGCGGCATTTGCACAAAAACTGACACCAGTGAATCCAAAGGTATTTTTCTCAGGTGGACTAGCACAGTTTGATGTGATGAAACAGTCATTAGCTAGACATTTAAGGATTAAAGAAGTAGCAACCGATCCATTATGTCAATACACAGGAGCAATCGGAGCTGCCGTATTAGGTATCCAAAAAAAGAAACGATAATTTTTATTTAAAGGAGAAATTGAAACAATGGTTGAATTAAAGAAAGAGTTACCAGAAATTTTTGAGGAGTTTGCAGAACAGCGGAAAAATTCATTTCTGGCGATCAAAGAAATTAAAGAAAAAGATATTCCAGTGGTTGGAGTATTTTGTACTTATCTGCCAAGAGAGATTCCAAATGCTATGTGTGCAGCAGTTGTCGGACTATGTTCCGTATCTGATGAAACAATTGCGGATGCAGAAAAAGATCTTCCAAGAAATCTATGTCCATTGATTAAATCAAGTTATGGATTTGCCAAAACTGATAAATGTCCATTTTTCTATTTTTCTGATTTAGTTGTCGGAGAAACAACATGTGACGGAAAGAAAAAGATGTATGAAATGCTTGCTGATTTTAAACCAGTTCATGTCGTAGAATTACCAAATTGTCAGACAGAAGATGGAATTCAGTTATATAAAAAAGAATTACTTCGTTTCAAAAAAGTGTTAGAAGATAAATTTGAGACAACGATTACAGATGAAGCGGTTCTTCATCAGATTAAATTAAGAAATGGAATCAATAAAGCATTAAGACGTCTTCAGTATGTCATGGCAAATGATCCGGCACCAGTTAATGGATTAGATGTGATCAATACTGTTTATGGAAGTGGTTTTGACATCAATACAGAAGGACTTGAGGACCGAATCAATGCAGTAACAGATAAGATTGAAAAAGAATACAAAGAAGGAAAGAATATCGGAAAGAAACCAAGAATCCTTGTGACAGGGTCTCCATCTGGAGGAGCAGCCTTGAAAGTTATTCGTGCGATTGAAGATAATGGCGGGGTTGTTGTATGTTTTGAAAACTGTACGGGAATGAAACCACTTGCAATGGTAGATGAAGAAAATCCAGATGTATATGATGCACTTGCAAGAAAATATTTAAATATTGGATGTTCCTGCATGTCTCCGAATAAAAATCGCATGGATCTGTTAGATGAATTGATTGATGATTTCCATGTAGATGGGGTTGTAGATCTTGTTCTTCAGGCGTGTCATACATATAATGTAGAAACGGCAATCGTTAAGAAATTAGTGAAAGATAAAAAAGGAATACCATATACAGTGGTTGAAACGGATTATTCACAGGCGGATATTGAACAGATCAATACAAGAATGGCAGCTTTTATTGAGATGTTATAAAATACATTTAGAATGTTAACAAAAAGAAAAATGGTGCAAGAAAAGACTTCTTATACTATTTTTCTTTTTCGATTGACACAAACTTACATTTTACAGTTACTTCAATATGTTAGAATAGAAATAATAAATTACAAAGTCTGCATGGTCACAGACGCAGGGGATATTACTGACCAGTCATTTAATCAGACAACTTATGAAGCTTGTAGAGATTACTGCAAGAACTGCCATGGTCGATGTAGCCGTTGCAGAAGGGTATAATGTTATTGTTTTACCTGGATACGTATTTGCATAGACAGTCATCGACACAACATTTAAATATCCAGATATCAAATTTATCGTATTAGATATGAGCGCAAGCGACATTGGAGCAGCAGCAGAGATGGGAATCACAGATAAAGTAACGATCGAGTATGCTTATGGTGGTCAGTTCTATGGATCAACCGAGATCACAGCTGCAATGGATACTTGGTATAGCAATGAAACAGAAGTTGTATTTGCCTGTGGTGGAGGAATCTTTACTTCTGCAGCAGAAGCAGCGGCGAAGGTGAACGGTAAGATCATCGGAGTAGACTCAGATCAGTCACCGATCATTGATAAATACGGAAAAGGTATGACAGTTACATCTGCAATGAAGAGCCTGACAGCAACAGTGAATGCCCGATTAGATTCCATTATCTTTGATGGAACATGGAAAGATCATGTAGGACAAGTTGAGAACTTAGGACTGGTGTCTAAAGATGATATGTCTAAGAACTATGTTGGACTTCCAGAAGATACAACACAGTGGAATAAGAACTTTGGGGTTAACGATTATAAGAAGCTTGTTGCAGAGATCTTCGATGGAAAGAGAAAAGTTAACAACAGCACAGACCAGATGCCAAAAGTATCTGTCAAATTAAACGAACGTCAGGGTATGATCAAATAATAAAAATGGAAGGAAATAATAATATGTCTTAATATGCAATTGAAATGCTGAATATTACCAAACGTTTCCCCGGAATTGTTGCGAATGATAATATCACACTTCAGTTAAAGAAAGGTGAGATTCACGCACTTCTAGGAAAAAATGGGGCTGGAAAATCAACATATTTCCTTGCTTGTACTCGCAGTTTCCTCTAAGAAATCAAGAGCACCGAAGGCAGAGGGAATACCATATGATAAAGGACAAAGATAACAAAGGAGATAAAATACACGATGGGAATTGTAGTAATCGGAGATGTATTTATAGATATTAAGGGGTTTTCTACATCCCCTTATATCCCATATGGGAGAAACGCCGGAACGATCGCACAGATTCATGGCGGCGTTGGACGTAATGTTGCAGAAGACATTGCGAATGTAGAATTAGAACCAACATTTGTAAGTTCTGTTGACGATGATGCGATGGGAGAAGATGTTATCCGCAAATTAGACCGTCATAAAGTCAACACAAAATATATGAGAAAAGTAAAAAATGGAATGGGAACATGGCTTGCAGTTTTTGACCATGAAGGAGATGTGGTAGCGTCCATTTCCAAACGACCAGATCACGGACCAATTGAACAGATTCTTGATGAATATGGAGACGAGATCTTTAAAGATGCAGACAGTATCGTAATCGAAATTGATATTGACCGTGAGATCGTGAAAAAAACATTTCATTATGCAGAAAAATATGGAAAGAAAGTCTATGCGATCGTATCGAATATGACAATTGCGATTGAGAGAAGAGATTTCATTCGAAGAATTGAATGTTTCGTATGTAATCAGCAGGAGGCAGGAATCCTATTTTCTGAAGATTATGAGGAAATGAGTGCAGAAGAATTATCCAAAGTTCTTCCAGAACGTATCAAATCTGCAAAGATTCCAAAGATGGTCGTTACAATGGGTGGCGAAGGTGCTGTTTATGCTGATCAGAACGGAGAATGCGGAGTTTATCCAGCATTAAAGGTAGATGTTGTTGATACAACAGGAGCTGGAGATGCATTTTTCTCAGGTGTGTGCATTGGGCTGACTTATGGAAAGACATTAAGAGAAGCATGCGCGATCGGTACAAGACTTGCATCTACCGTCATTTGTACATCAGAAAATATTTGTCCAAGATTTATGCCGGAAGAGTTCGGCATCACGAGGTAAATGCCATGGAAAGTATAATTATAGGAATTGCCGGAGGTTCCGGTTCCGGAAAGTCTACATTTACAAACAGAGTTAAAAAATATTTTGGTGATGATGTCACAGTGATCTATCATGATAATTATTACCGCAGACAGGATGGAATTCCATTTGAGAAGCGTGTGACAGTCAATTATGATCATCCTGATTCTCTGGAAACAGATCTTCTTGTGGAACATCTCAAACAGTTAAAAGCAGGAAAAACTGTGGAATGTCCAGTTTATGATTATAATCAGCATAATCGTTCTGATGAGATCATCACAATTGAACCCAAACCTGTCATTTTAGTTGAAGGAATCTTACTATTGGCGGATGAGCGAATCCGTGATCTGTTAGATATCAAGGTATACGTTGAAGCAGATGCAGATGAGCGAATTCTTCGAAGAATCCTGCGAGATGTAGAAGAACGAGGAAGAGACCTCCATGGAATCATCGATCAGTATTTGGCAACGGTCAAACCAATGCATTACATGTATGTAGAGCCGACAAGAGCAAAAGCTGATATTGTGATCAACAGTGGAAAGAATGATGTGGCATTTGATCTGTTTGTGTCAAAGATCGCACAGTTATTAGATGAGATGGACGGGAAAACAAAATAGAAAGAAAACCGATAAAAAGCACTGGAAGTTATAGTTTTCTGGTGCTTTTTTAACTTTTTCAAAAAAATTTTAAAAATTTTTCATTTTTTTAAAACTTTTTTGAAACCACGTCTGTCTATATAGTATAATAGCAATAAATCAACAACAAAAAGGAGAAAAGTTATGAGAAAAAACAAAATGATGGCAGCTGCATTTGCAGTGATGATGAGTGTTTCTATGGTAGGTGGAGTACCTGTATCCGCATCAACGAATTCAGTGAAAGCGGCAACTGCAAAATCTACAGCAGGTATTCATATAAAAAATACGGTTAATCTGGATCAAAACGGCAGAGCAAAATACAATGGAACTTTTGCAAATAATGAAGAATATTATAAATTCACTCCATCTAAAACAGGAACATTAAAAATTGTTTCAACAGGCGGTTCAAATTATGTTAAAAATTGTCTTCGAGAAGAATTTTCAAATCAAATGCTTGTAGATTATCCTTTTATTTTTTCACCAAATGGATATTCATTAACAACAGAGTATACATTAGCTAAAGGAACAACCTATTTAATCGGAGCTTTAAATTGTGGCTCAGATAATGCTAGTTACACGATTGCTTTTCAATTCAAAGAGCTGAAAGAGTCATTCCCTGAAAGCTATGATACTCAGAATGAAGAGATGAGTGATGCAAAATATGTAGAATTAAACAAGAGATACTATGCAGTACGTGCAATCAGTGAAACAGCAGATTGGTTTAAGTTTACAGTAAAATCTGAAGCAGATATTTCTGTATCAGGTGATGTAGTAGATTGGGATGTTTATAACAGTAATGGGGCACCCGTAAATCAATCAACAGGGTTAAAAAAAGGTACATACTATGTAAATTTCCATGCAAGAAATGCCAATGGACAATATAGTTTTATAGTTATTGATAAAAAAGCAGCTCAAAATAATAATAAAAAGCCTAATAATACAGTAACAAAACCAAAAGCAACCTACATTACAAAATTAACAAAAGGTTCCAAACGCTTCAAAGTCAGCGTAAAGAAACAGTCTGTAACAGGATATCAAGTTCAGTATTCTTTAAAGAGTAACTTCAAAGGATCAAAAACAAAATCATTTAAAGGAACATCTTACACAGTCAAAGGCTTAAAAGGAAAGAAAAAATATTATGTAAGAGTTCGTTCTTATAAGAAATCTGGAAGTAAGACTTTATATTCTGCATGGTCTGGTAAGAAGAGCGTGAAGACTAAGAA
Organism: uncultured bacterium; assembly: GCA_905215045.1. The sequence continues at coordinate 24,262 of CAJMOO010000001.1, forward strand.
ATAGTTGTTATTAAATAAAAGAATTTAAAAGATAAATGTAAGAATCCAAAGGTTTATTATAATAGATAATTTGTTATACGAGCTTTTGGATTCTTTTATTTTATAATATTAAAATTCAGCTTAAAATTACATTTTATATTGATTGCATTTTTAATATATTATAAATAAACACTTGATAAAACAATGAAAATAAATTATAATTTAATTAAGAAGAATCGAGGCATACTTCTATAAATGAGTTTTACTAGAATAATCTAATGAAAATAAGGAGGGTTTCATAATGGCAGTATTATCAAAGCCTGTTAATAAAATGGTAATTATAAAAAAAGAAGCATCTCAACAATTTATACATGAGTTTAATAAAAATCAGGTAACAAAAGAATTTATGGATTCTTGTAAGAAAGCAGGAGAACTATTTGAGCGCACAAAAAGAAAAAAACATTAATAAACAAACAATAGATAATTTTAATCCTGATACGATGTCATTTGAACAATCATGTCAGGATTTTTTATTGAAAATTTTAGAATTTGATGCTGGATCAGGATATGAAAATTTTAATGATTTTATCAAAGAAGAAGCCTCTGACTATCAAAATTCTGGAGATGGTGTTACATATGTAGTGTGGAATGTATTTTATGATAAAAATGATAAAGAAATTGATCGTGAAATAATGGGATTTTATACTTTGGCAACAGGCGCTATTCCATATACAGATAGAATACGTTTAGATGAAATAGAGGCAAAAGAAACAGGAAAAGAATTCGATGAACAAACATGTGGATTACCCATAGTAGAAATCAAGATGTTTGCAATATCTAAAAAATATCAAGATATATTTTATGAATATGCAGATGAAGTATTACCTGTCTCAGCATGGATAATGCGAAATATTATATTGAACATAAAGCATATCTTAGACAATGTTGTAGGATTTAAAGGAATTTTTTTACATTCATTACCAGATGCAGAATCTTTTTATTTAAAAAACGGATTTAGTTTGCTAGAAAAGAATATGCAGGCTTTGTATTCTGTCGATTCGGAATATACTCCAATGTATCTTACATTAAAACCTGTATATATAAATTATGATGAATGATAAAAATTTAAAATCATAAAACTTTTCCCATCACCTCCCTGTCTAAGTAATATAAGCAACAGACATGGAGGTGATGCTATGAAAGACAGGCTCATGCAATGGATCATAGCACTGATCAAACTGGATCGGAGTTATTTTCTAAAAGATATGGAAAGAAGGAACCATGCATACAAACAAATGAGAAAGAAAGAGGAACAACGATGGAAATCAAAGAAGCAGTCATAAAGGCACAGAATGGGGATCAAAGTGCATTTTCATTTTTATATGAAGAAACATACAAAAGTAAATACTATCTGGCATTAAAATACATGAAAAATAAAGAAGCCGCAGAAGATGTGCTGCAAGATGCTTATCTGAAAGCATTTTCTAAACTAGGGACTCTGAAACAGCCAGAAGCATTCGAAGGCTGGCTTGGAATGATCGTTGCCAATACAGCAAAAAATATGCTGGTAAAGAAGAATCCTCTTTTATTTTCAGAAATGGCGGTAGATCAGGAAGGGGAAGAATATGTCTATGATGTAGAAGACGAAGATCCGGAAAATCAGCCCGAACTTGCATACACCAGAGAAGAAACAAAAGAACTGGTACATGTTCTGTTAGATGGTTTGTCTGAAGAACAACGAATGGCTATCTTAATGTTTCATCTTGAAAATGCTTCAATCTCAGAGATCGCACGGGCAATGGAGTGCTCCGAAAATACAGTAAAATCAAGATTAAATTATGGACGAAAGAATCTAAAGATTCAGGCGGAACAATTACAGAAGAAAGGATACAAACTTTACGCTGTGGCTCCAGTTTTACTTCTTGTATACTTGCTGCGTAATGATCGAAGTGTTATGGCAGCTGACAAGACATTCCTTGCAGATGGAAAAGTAATGGAGACAAAGATCCTTCGGGAATATTTCAAAAATACAGCGAAAACCACAGGAAAGATCAACAATGCAAAAGCGGTAGATACAGCAGGAAAAGCAGCGGCAAAAAGTGCTGTCAAAGGTTCTATCGTAAATAAGATTGCAGCAATTGCAGTTGCAGTCGGAGTGCTTGGTGGAAGTGCGTATGGAATTATTGCATGGAACAACCAGAGAAATCAGACAGCACAGATGGCAACCGCAACAACGAATAATCAAAATAGTACCCAAAATACATCGACAACAGAAAATAAAACATCATCTGCGACAACCGAAGCAACAACTGAACAGCCAAAACAGAAAGTAATGATCAGTGATGTATACAAGAAAGTTTTAACAGATGTAGAAAATGGGAAATATGAATTTCCAGATGCACAGGGAAATACAGATTATTATTATTTTGTCAGGAATATGAATAAAGACGGAATCAAGGAACTGATCGTTGCTCCAAGATGGAGTGTAAACGAGTATACGAATTATGATATCCGAGTCTTTAGCTGCACGAATTCTGAAGAAGGCTATAAACTCTCTGTTATTTCTGGACATGAATGGGTTTCGAATATTTCAACAAATGGCGGTGTATGTCTGCCATCCAATGGAAATGGACTTCTGATCCATAACTTCACCAAAGGAACTGGGGAAAGCGATGTTCATCGCCTGACAATTCAGAATGGAAAGTTAGTTTATGGGGATACAGAACAAACCTTCAGCATGGGAGATTCTGAATGGGATAGCTTTGCACAGGAAAATCCTGAGGCTACTTGGACTGCGATTTCTGATAAGAGTAAAATTGAAGAGTTACAATAAAGCAGAGTTCTGTAGTACACCATAAACGATAAGGAAGTGAAGCAAATGAATCTGACAAAAACAAGCAAATACATAAGCCTTCTTCTTCGTCACAAACCAGAAAGAGCAGGAATTCATCTGGACCAGCACGGATGGGCGGATGTGGAAGAATTAATCAAAGGTGTTTCCAAAACGCATATGTTCAATATGGAAATTCTTGAGGAAATCGTAAGAACTGATAATAAACAAAGATATTCATTTAACGAGGATAAAACAAAAATCCGTGCTAACCAAGGACATTCGATTCCTGTAGATGTAGAATTAGAAGAAGCAAAACCACCCAAACAATTATGGCATGGTACAGGAGAGAAATATGTTTCAGCCATTGATGAACAAGGACTTCTTCACAAAAACAGACTATATGTTCATTTATCAACGAATGAAGAAACTGCGATCAAAGTTGGAAAACGACACGGAAAGCCAGTTTTATATACAGTAAACGCAGAAGAAATGTATCAGGATGGATATAAGTTTTTTTTATCAAAGAATGGTGTATGGCTGACGGATCGTGTGCCAGTGAAATATTTAGACAAGTACAAAAATTAGAAATATTGACAGTTGAGATTAAGTATTGTAATATTAGTTAGTAACGACTAACATGATAAAAACGGAGGAAACATTATGGAATTTGAGACATTATTAGAAAGCAGAAGAAGTATCCGTTCTTACGATGATTCAAAAGAAGTAACAAAAGAACAGATCAAACAACTTGTAGAAGCAGGAATACAGGCACCATCATGGAAGAATTCACAGACAGCACGTTATTATTGTGTATTAGGAGCAGAAGCCAAAGAAAAGTTCGCAAAAGAATGCCTTCCAGAATTTAATGCAAATAATACAAAAGGAACCGGAGCTTACGTTGTAACAACATTCGTAGCAAACAGAGCTGGTTTTGACCGTTCTGGAAATCCAGATAATGAATGTGGAAATGGATGGGGTTATTATGATCTTGGATTACATAATGAGAACTTTATCTTAAAGGCCAAAGAACTTGGACTTGGTACTTTAGTTATGGGAATTCGAGATGGCGAAAAGATCAAAGAAATGTTAGAAATTCCTGAGACAGAGACAGTTGTATCTGTTATTTCTGTTGGATATATTAAAGATAATCCGCCAAAACCTAAGAGAAAAGAAGCGGATGATATTTTGAAATTTTTTTAGCTTATAATATATTATTTAAAAAGAACAGCCTTGCTATCATTGATCGTGATAACAAAGCTGTTCTTTTATTTTTTGATCAATTCATATTCTTTCAATAATTTCTCAATATCAGTATCTTTGATAAGCTTCAATATCCACCTTTTTAATTTCTCAACAGGCATTGGCAAGTCTGCACGTAACAAAGATTCTCCATCCATCAGTCGAACGCTTGCATCCAATAAATTTCTTACATCATACACACTTCCCCAAACTTCCGGCACTCCTCGGTCAACGCCAAGTAATCCATATACAGCCTCCATAGCAGTTCTAACAGAATATTCCGTTGTAAAGATCGTATCTCTTGGTGTCTCAGCAAACTGACCTAAAAATGCAAAATTAACACATCCATCAGGAATCACATCTGGCCGGTCACCGGCAGTTCTTGGCATGAAAAACGCAGTAATATAAGGTAGCATTGTTGGTACAGTATTTGCATGATCTCTGGCTAACTCATCGATTTCGTCCAATGGTATTCCAATGTGATACAACCATTCTGCCGTAATTTCTTCTCCAGTACAGTCTTTCATTGGTTTATGAATATAATTTCCTGGTGTAGCACAAAAAAGACTGTATACCCAGATACAGATTTCATCTTCTTTTTGTTCCCGAAACTGTCCCTGACGATTGATCGTCCAGCTTAACAGCCAGTTTGAATCCTCACAGGAGATAATTCCTCCAGTAACAACCTTGCCAGAAAGTGGATCTCGTTTACAGATTCGCTTGATTGCATCAATAATCTTTGTATTACTGGTAGTGATCGTTGCAGATTCCCAACGTGTTTTACTGACATTTTCGCAGAATTTTTCTGGATGCCCGAAGGAAGGATCTTGTTTTGCAATGTTCTTCCATAGATTCCAACATCCCGCAGTACGAATCTGGGCATCTCCATTTGCAGGGGTGTGATGATCTCCGTAAAGAGTGCTTTCGGTACAACTTCCATTTGTCACAAAAACAAGATCATCTTTTGTTAATGGAAGGATTTTGGTTTCAGCGTTTTTGATATATTCGATACTTTTTGCAATCTTTTGATCATTTTCAAAGGAAAAGATCACATTCGTAACCTGTGTGTGAAAATGAAAGATCACACCATTTTGTTTCAGGTATTCTACCATTGGCAGGATCAAAGATTCATACTGATTATATCTTGTGAATTTCAAAGCGGAGAAATCAGGAAGTCCTCCGATATGATGAATAAACCGCTGTAGATACAATTTCATTTCCAAGGCACTATGCCAGTTTTCAAAAGCAAACATGGTTCGCCAATATAACCAGAAATCAGAATCAAAAACATGTTCGTCAAAGACATCTTCAATCGTTTTATCATATAATTTTTCATTTGCGGTAAAGAACAATTTCATGATCTGTTTTCGCCCTTTATCGTCGATATTGAATTTGCCAAAATTCTCAGACGGCTTTCCTCGATGTTTTGTTGCACGGCATAAAGAATAATTTGGATCTTCTTTATTCAACCAGTAAAATTCATCTAACACAGAATTTTCTGGATGTTCTAAGGATGGAATACTGTGAAATAAGTCCCACAGACATTCGAAATGATCTTCCATTTCACGGCCGCCACGCATAATATAACCACGATCAGGATCAGCAATCCCATCACAGGCACCGCCTGTAATATCGGATGCTTCTAAGATATGAATATGATCTCCTGGCATTTGTGCATCACGAATCAGAAAACAGGCAGCGGCAAGGGAAGCAAGACCGCTTCCTACAAGATAGGCAGATTTTTTCTCTACATCGTTTGGCTTCTTCGGTCTTGCAAAAGCCTCATAATTTCCACTGGAATAATAAATTCCTTTGCTATTTTTCTTCTGTTTATTTAATTCTGTGTTTTTGTAATCGGATTTTTTCACTTCTGTTTGAGGATAAGAATATACAAGCTTTTCTTTTTTAGACTTTTTTAGTGTAATGATTGCAGCACCTGCCGCAGTAAGCATTCCTAGTTTTAAGATTTTTTTACCCATTTGATACCAGCCTTTCTATTGTGATTTTAAAATAGTGTGTGTCAAAAAAGGTGGTTTTATTCTGTTAACATCTTTGGTAAAATAAAAGAACAGTTGTTTGGAAAGAATTGAGGAAAATAAAACAATGAATGAAATACCAATTTATACAATCATAAAGATAGAACCAGAAGAAGCGGAGATTCCAATGTTAACTTTTTATGTAAAAGAAGATGCCATGGATGAACCAGAAAAGATTTCAATGGAAGAATTAACATCTTATGACAGGAATCTCAAAGTCGGAGATCAAGTAGTGATCGGTGCAGATGAAACTTTATTTCCGCTGGATATGGCAGAGAATCTTGGAATGTTTGATGACATCGATCCGTTATCCCAGATACCAGAAGTAGCTCCACGACAATGGCAGATGGAATGGATGAATAACTATATGGATGCGTTAGAGGAGCTGGAAGATTCTACGACTGACCAGTAACATAAGATGAATAGAAACAAAACAAGACCTTACAGTCATAAAATACCATAAGATCTTGTCACAGGAGAAAATGGATGGTGATTTAATCATCATCACGAGGTAAAAACGGTGGCCGGAAGGGGTATAATTCTTCGTAAGATTCAAGCTCGGCTTCTGTTCTTGGAACAACCTGGATCAATCCAGTACAGTCTGTTGTAGAGCAGATGTTACACATCTCGAAGATATTTTCATCAATTTCTTCGTTTGTAAGTTCTTGTTTCTTTTTCTTATCCTTCATGCATCGAAACCTCCTCGTTTCTTAGTATGTGATAAATTAAGAAAAATATTTTGTAAAATAAATCCAAGAAAAAAACAGAAAATTTATGGAGATCAATGTATTTATGCAGCAATTACAGATAAAACAGAAAACATGTTATATAAAACAAACCATTTTAGAGTTTAACAGTGGCGGTCATTTTGCTGATTCCGGAAAGAGGCTTGCTAAAGCGGTCAAATGGTTATTAGAAAATAGAAATGAAAATTAGAGAGGAAAAAACGATGAACCCAAAAAGTGATGAATTATATCAGGCATTAAAAGAGAAAGATTTCCCAGATGATTTCTGCAAAGAAATCGCATATCGTCAGATGACAACCGATTACACGATCACAAGAATGCTTGGTTATTTATATCGTATCAGTAACCCAAGAATCGAAGATGTTGTAGATGAGATGTTAGCAATCTTCAGCGACAGGGATGCGATCATTCAGAAAAAAGAATTGGAACATGCACAGTCAGTCATCAATGACGTCTACAATCGAGGATTATAATGTCTTTTCTTTCAAAATATTTATGACAAAAATATAAAAACAACGAGGCAGATTTCTATGAAAGAAAAATCAATTTTACACCGGATCATTTATTATATGAATCCCAAAAGAATTGATCCATCTATGAGAAAGCTATGGATCTTTTTTATACTGTTTAATATTTTATTATTTTTTATACCAAGAAACATTTCCAGAGCATCTATCTGGATTCTTGTCCCGATGATCGGACTTTTCATTTACGCGCTTGTTACAAAAGATGTGTTTCAAAGTTCCTTGATGGGAACCTTATCTCTTTACATCTTGTGGTATAAGTGGAATGCTATTACAGCCTTTTTTAACGACTGTAAGATTGTACTGGCAGATTCAGAAAATATTGAAATGTATATGTCCTTTTTTCTGTGCGGTGGGTTAGTCATTGCAATGAAACGCAGTGGTGCAACGAAGGCATTTACCGAATATATCACAGAAAGGTTTGGAGAGAATGAAAAACTACTCTTAACGGCATCTGGCATTTATGCAGGAATCATGTCGATCGATGATTATGTGTCTGCATTTACATCAGGTATCGCATTTTCCCCATTGATCGATAAGATCAAGAAGCCAAGACTTGCGCTTGCCTATGTCATAAGAACATTTAGCATCTGTGTTTCCGCTATGCTTCCAGTAGGGGCGTGGGGATATTTTATTATCTTCCAGATTGCAAATGCGAAAAATATCCATGGAAAAGCAGCGGCTATGCAGATTTTCTTAAAATCAGTTCCATTTATGTTTTATGCGATCATTGCATGCATTGTAGCATTTTTATTTGCAGCAGGAATTCTGCCTAAATTCGGACATATGAAAAAAGCATATATGATGTCCGAACAAGGGAAACAACTTGGAGAATTAACCGACGGATCAGAAGAAGAGGAAAATGATTTTGATGAAGAAGATGAAAGAAAACAAAATATCAGTGTCCTAAATTTAGTAATTCCAATGGTAAGTGTTGTGATCGCATTGATCGCTACAGGACTTGACTGTTTTCTTGCATTTGGAATCGCTTTGGTCGTGACCGGAGTCCTTTACATTTTGCAGGGAATCATGACGATCAGTGAATATCTCCAATGTGTGATCGATGGTTTTATAGATATGCTGGACATGGTCATAATCCTTATGTTAGGATATGCAATGCAGGAAGTTATGGATACGATGGGGATGGAAGGACTGGTTCAAACGATCTGTCAGATGATTCCAGTTGTAAGCCTGATCCCATTTGTAATATTTATGATTTTTAGCTTTACTGAATTTTTATATAGTCTGAATTATACATTATATCAGATAGCAATTCCGGTCATGATCGTTGTTCTGCCAAAATTAGGGGCGAATCTGCCACTTTGTATTGGAGCGATCATATCCGCAGGATTATTTGGCGCAAATGCCTGTGTGGTATCGGATCTTGGAATTATTTCTGCAAGAGCCAGCCGGGTGACGGTATATGATCAATACGAAAGCTCTCTGCCGTATGTATTGATTTCAGGGGTAGTAGCAGCCATAATGTACCTGATCGCAGGATTTATCTTCTAGAATACAGAGATAGAAAAGACTTAAAAATATGGAGGTATAGAAAATTAATGGAGAAAAAACAGCCGATCATAGAATTAAAACATATCAAAAAGTGTTATGCGAAAGATGTACCGGTTATTTATGATTTTAATCTTACGATCAATGAAGGAGAGTTTGTTACATTTTTAGGACCTTCTGGATGTGGAAAGACAACCATCTTAAGAATGTTAGCAGGATTTGAAACACCGACAAGCGGGGAGATTTTATTTAACGGAGAAGATATCAGTGACCTTCCTCCAAATGAAAGAAAGTTTAACACCGTATTTCAAAAATACGCATTGTTTCCGCATTTAAATATCTACGATAATATTTCTTTTGGTTTAAAAGAAAAGAAAGTACCGAAGGATGAAATTGAGAAAAAAGTAAAGCGTGTACTTGAAATCGTAGATTTAGAAGGATTTGAAAAAAGAAAGATTGACAGTTTATCTGGTGGCCAGCAGCAGCGTATCGCGATCGCACGTGCGATCGTAAATGAACCGAAGATCTTATTATTAGATGAGCCGTTAAGTGCTCTTGATTATAAGATGCGTCAGGAGATGCAGATTGAATTAAAAAATATGCATAAAGAATTAGGGATTACCTTTATCTTTGTCACACATGATCAGGAAGAAGCTTTGATGATGTCTGATAAGATCGTTGTTATGTCCAAAGGACAGATCCAGCAGGTTGGAACACCGGAAGAGATTTATAATAAACCTCAGAATGCTTTTGTTGCCGACTTTATCGGAGAGAGCAATATTTTTGATGGTATTAAAAAAGAAGGAAATCTGATCCATTTTGCACATCATGATTTTGTATGTCATGATGATCACGAACCTGGAACAAGACTTGATGTTGTCATTCGTCCAGAAGATGTTATTTTGACAACTCCAGACAAAGGAAAATTTACAGGAGAAGTGATTTCCTGTCTGTTTTGTGGTAAATTTTATGAAGTTGCCGTTTTATCAGACAAAAATGAGATTGAAGCACATATCTTACATGAGTTAACACCTGGAACAAAAGTTGGAATTGATTTTACTGCAGATACGATCCATACGATGCCAAAAGATCTGAAAGTCAATCATTACGTTGGAGTTATGGAAAAAGATGGTTATTTAAGATTGACGGATGGCTGTGTACCGGTTCCAATTAAAGAAGTCTTTGAAGGATATAAACTAGAACATGGACATATCGTAGATGAAGACAGCCATAAAGCTCATTTAGAAGGAGAAAAACTTAAAATGTTCTTCCCATCGAAACTTGCTGATCTGAGTGATGATCCAGAAGAAGGATATTTTCAGGGAAATATCATCTCGATCATTTATAAGGGAGATCACTATAATTACCGCATTTTAAGTGAGAATAAAGTAGAATATTCGGTTGATGATGAAGATTTATGGAACATTGGTGACTTTGTCAGTGTCGTAATTCCTGAAGATGCTATGGTATTTGAGAGAGTTTCGGAGGATGCAGAATGAAAAATGATAAACTAAAAAGCATCCTAGGTATTCCGTATTTCTTATTTCTGGTTATTTTTGTTGTATGTCCGGTATTGATCTTGTTATATTATGCATTTACGAATGGAGCAGGTGAAATTTCTCTTGAGAATTTTACTTTGTTTTTTACAGATAGCAAGGCAATCGGAACGTTGATCTACAGTGCGATGATCGCGGTTGTGACAACGATCGTCTGTCTTTTGGTCGCATATCCAGTAGCATATATTCTTGCAAAAGGAGAATTTCGACGTGGGAATGTATTATTAATGTTATTTGTAATGCCAATGTGGATCAATTTTACCTTGCGTATCACGGCATTAAAAGAAATCTTAACATTGATCGAAGGAAATCTTGCATTTCATCCATTCCTAAATACAGTGATCGGTATGACTTATGATTTCCTTCCATTTATGATCCTTCCAATCTATAATACGATTGCGAAGATCGATCATAGTTATATTGAGGCAGCAAAAGACCTTGGTGCAAAGTCTTACCGTGTCTTTTTACGAGTGATCCTGCCGCTATCCATTCCTGGAATTATCAGCGGGGTTACGATGGTATTTCTTCCATCCATGACGAATTATGTTGTGCTTGATATGATGTATAACAGCACCTATATTATGGGAAGTCTGGTTGGAAGTTATTTCAGCATGTACGACTGGAACAATGGATCTGTTATTTCCATGATCCTTTTGATCCTGATCTTATTGCTAAGTATGATGACGGGAGAATTTTCAGACAAGGAGGACAATGCATATGAATAAAAAAACGATACAGAGTATCTTCCTTGGAATTGTCTTATTGTTAATGTATCTGCCAATCTTGATCTTAGCGGTCTACAGTTTTATGGATTCTGCGATCATTGGAAAATCAGGAAGTTTTACAGGAAAGAATTATGTGTATCTGTTTCATTCCGAGGATCTTAGAGCAATGATCTTTGGAACGCTTATTTTGGCATTAGTCGTTGCGGTCATCTCAACAATCCTTGGAACACTTGGTGCGATCGGTGCTTTTTATTCTTCAAAGAAACTAAAAAGACCGATTCATCTGATGAATCAGATTCCGGTTGTCAATGCGGATGTCGTCACTGGTTTTTCTATCTGTGTCTTATTGATCGTATTTTTTAAGATGGATAAAGCAAGTTATATTCCACTCGTGATCGGATTGGTTTCGCTTTGCAGCCCGTTTGTATATCTGTCCGTGATCCCTCGCTTAAAACAGATGGACCCTCAGTTATATGAAGCGGCATTAGACCTTGGATGTTCTCCATTTGGAGCTTTAAGAAAGGTCGTACTGCCACAATTAACTTCTGGGATTGTTTCTGGATTTATGATGTCGATCACGTTAACGTTAGATGATTATTTTATTACAACCTATACAAAACCATCGATGTTTGATACGATCAGTACTTATGTTGTCAATGCCACAAAAGGAGCGCAGACCGATGTAAAAACAGCTCTATGGGCATTATCAACGATCATCTTTCTGGTTGTGATCTTCATTGTGATCGGCATGAATCATACAGGCAGAAAGGAGAATGATCATGAAATATAAAGTATTTTCTATCATTTTTTCCATTTTACTTGTGATCACACTTCCACTCGCTTTATGTTCCTGTGGTTCAAAAAACAACAGTTCAAACAGGGATGAGATTGTTTTAAGAATCGCAAACTGGGAAGAATACCTCGATGAAGGTGACTGGGACGATGAGGAAGAGATCGAATTAGAGAATGGGAAAAAGATCATTGGAAGAAATACGATGATCAAAGATTTTGAAAACTGGTATGAAAAGACATATCACAAAAAAGTAAAAGTCGAATATTCAAGTTTTGGAACAAACGAAGATATGTATAATCAGTTGACGATCGGTGACACTTATGATCTGATCTGCCCATCCGAATATATGATCATGAAGCTTTTAGCAGAAAATAAGGTATTAAAATATTCCGATGAATTCTGGGATACATCAAATACCCAGAACTATTATGCCAAAGGGGTATCTCCTTACATTAAAAAATCTCTGGATCAGCTAAAGTATCAAGGACAATCCGTAGGAGATTATACCGCCGGTTATATGTGGGGAACACTTGGTTATGTCTATAATCCAAAGTATGTTTCAAGAGAAGATGCCGAGGATTGGGGATTATTATTAAATCAGAAATATCACAAAAAAGTAACGGCTAAAGACAGTGTCAGAGACTGTTATTTTGCAGTCCGCGGTATGCAGACACAGAAACAGATTTTAACAGATCAGTTTCAAAAGCAGGCAGATTATAAAGAAAAGTTATCCTCCTTGTTAAATGACACCTCTGATCGAAGTATTCAGGATGCAGGGGAGATTCTGTCAAAGATCAAAGATAACGTATATTCTTTTGAAACGGACAGTGGAAAATCCGATCTTGTCAGCGGAAAGGTCGTTGCCAATCTTCAGTGGTCTGGAGACGGTGTTTATTCCATGCAGCAGGTGGAAGAAGAAGGAATCAAACTTCGTTACGCCGTTCCAAAGGCGAGCACGAATCTGTGGTTTGACGGATGGTGCATGTTAAAAGACGGTATTGGAAAAGATAAAGAAAAGCAGCAGGCAGCACAGGCATTTGTAAACTATATTTCAAGGCCGGACAATGTTGTAAGAAATATGTATTATGTCGGATATACATCTGTGATCGCAGGCGGCAATGACAAGACGATCTATGATTATATCAAATACATGTATGGAAGCGAAGAGAAAAAAAGTGTTGACTATGATCTGAATTATTTCTTCAAGCAAAATGATGACAATTACAATTATGTGATGAAAACAAGCAAAGAAATGGCAGAAGGGCAGTTATATGCCCAGTATCCAACACAAGATGTTATGAGAAGAAGTGCTGTTATGGCATATTTTGGAGATCAGACAAACAAAAAGATCAGCCGGATGTGGATTGATATGCGTTGTTTTTCTCTCAAATAAAGAGTGTATTTAAAGAAAGGAATCGTTAGAAATGGCGTATTTCTTTCTTTTTTTGTCTATAAATGAATTTTATTCAACTATACCATGAAAACTATTCAAAGTTTCAATTTACAAAGTCGAATTTTGTAATATAATAGTTAATGTTACTGAAAAAAATATAATTTAAAGATGAAAACAATTCATCCAAGAAAATTTATCAAAATAAAGGGAGAGAAACACCATGAACAATGGACTTGAAATCAGATGGCATGGCCGTGGTGGTCAGGGTGCCAAGACCGCAGCATTGCTTCTTGCGGATGTAGCATTTAAAACCGGAAAATATGTACAGGGATTCCCAGAATATGGGCCAGAGCGTATGGGAGCACCAATTACTGCATATAACCGAATCAGTGATGAAGTGATCCGTGTACATTCAAACATCTACACACCAGGATTAGTCGTTGTTGTTGATGAGACATTACTTCATTCTGTGGATGTCACAGCAGGATTAAAAGAAGATGGAGCGATCATTGTAAATACACCAAAATCAGCCGATGAGATCAAACCAATGTTAAATGGTTATAAAGGAAAAGTTTATACAGTCGATGCAAGAAAGATCTCTGTACAGGCTTTAGGAAAATATTTCCCAAACTCCCCAATGCTTGCAGCAGCGGTTGCAGTCAGCGGTGTTATGGAAAAAGATGCCTTTATTTCTGAGATGCGTGCCTCTTATCAGCATAAATTTGCTAAGAAACCAGAAGTTATCGATGGAAATATGCAGGCACTTGAGTTAACTTATGAAGAATTAAAAGATGTATTATAAAACGGAGAGAAAATAGATGAGAACAGATATCAGTAAAATCAATGAGCAGACACCTCATCAGGAACTGACAGAAGGGCTGATGTTATTTGCTGCTGGAACTTCAAGAGAATTTAACACAGGGGAATGGAGAACAAGAACACCGATCTTAGACCATGATCTTTGCAGACAGTGCATGGTCTGTTCTATGGTCTGTCCAGACTCCAGTATTCCGCTAAAAGACGGAGAACGCGTAGAATTTGATTATGACCACTGTAAGGGATGCGGTATTTGTGCAAAAGCCTGTCCATTTGATGCAATCACAATGAAGGAGGGAAGATAAGATGGCTAGAAAAGATCGTATGTCAGGAAACGAGGCGGTATCCTATGCAATCCGCCAGATCAATCCGGATGTTATGCCGGCATTCCCAATCACTCCATCCACAGAGATTCCTCAGATGGTATCTACCTATATTGCAAATGGAGAGATCGACACTGAATTTATCCCAGTAGAAAGTGAACATTCTGCTATGAGTGCAGCCATTGGATCTGAAGCTGCCGGAGCAAGAACATTAACTGCAACATCTTCTGCAGGACTTGCGCTCATGTGGGAAGAATTATTACTTGCAGCATCTAACCGCATGCCAATCGCATTAGCACTGGTAAACCGTACTTTATCCGGACCGATCAATATCAACTGTGACCACTCCGATGGAATGGGAGCAAGAGATACTGGATGGATCCAACTTTATGCAGAAAATAATCAGGAAGCTTATGATAACTTTATTCAGGCATATCCAATCGCAGAAAGTGCAGGCGTTCATTTACCGATCATGATCTGCCAGGATGGATTTATCACAAGCCATGCAGTAGAAAATATTGAATTATTAGAAGATGAAGAAGTCAAAAACTTCGTTGGGGAATATGAACCAGAAGAATTCTTATTAAATCCTGGAAAACCAATCGCAGTGGGACCTTATTCTGTGACAAGTTATGCGATGGAAGCAAAGAAAAATCAGGAGATCGCATTAGAAAATGCAAAAGAAGCAGTTTTAAAAGTAGCGAAAGAATTTAAAAAGCTTTCTGGAAGAAGCTACGGATTATTTGAAGAGTATAAGACAAAAGATGCCGATTACATCATGTTATTGATCGGATCTGCTGCCGGAACTGCAAAACAGGCCGTCGATGACCTTCGAGCAAAAGGGAAAAAAGTCGGTGTCATCAAACTTCGCTTATTCCGCCCATTCCCAGCCGATGAATTAGCAAAAGCATTAAAGAATGCCAAAGCCGTAGCGATCATGGATCGTACAGAAAGTTACAATGGAAACGGTGGACCTCTTGGAAGCGAAGTAACAGCCGGATTATTCAGAAATAAAGTCATGATCGACACAGTCAACTATATTTATGGACTTGCCGGAAGAGACTTTACCGTGCAGGAAGTGTACGATATCTTTGCTGACTTAGAAGATCATATCGAAAATGGAACAAAACTTGAACAGTTTAAATACATCGGATTGCGTTAATAGGAGGAACACTGTGAGTAGTTATAATGTAAAAGAAATGATGAATAAAAAAGAGCGCTTAGCTCCAGGACACCGTATGTGTGCCGGATGCGGTGCCACGATCGGAGTGCGTGCGGTGCTTCGTGCCTTACATGAAGAAGATCATGCCGTGATCGCAAATGCGACAGGATGTCTTGAGGTATCTTCTTTCATGTACCCATATTCTGCATGGGAAGACAGCTATATCCATAATGCATTTGAAAATGCAGGAGCAACCTTAAGTGGAGTTGAAACAGCTTATAAAGCATTAAAGAAACGTGGAAAACTTCCAAAAGATGAAAACTATAAATTTATCGCATTTGGCGGCGATGGTGGAACTTATGATATCGGATTCCAGTCTTTATCCGGCGCCATGGAACGTGGACATGATATGACTTATGTATGTTACGATAATGGTGCGTACATGAATACAGGAATCCAGAGATCATCCGCAACACCAATGTTTGCAGATACAACAACGACACCAGCAGGAAAAGAATCCGTTGGTAAGATGCAGAACCGTAAAGACCTTGCAAGTATTATCGCAGATCACGATGTGGCATATGTTGGACAGAGTACATTTACACTGAATTTTAATGATCTTCATAAGAAGGCGGAAAAAGCCATTTATACAGAAGGAGCAAGCTTCTTAAATATCATGACACCATGTCCAAGAGGATGGAGATACAACACAGAAGATATCATGGAAATCTGCCGCCTTGCAGTCGAGACATGCTACTGGCCAATGTTCGAAGTAGATCATGGAAAATGGAATTTAACTTACGAACCAAAGAAAAAACTTCCAATCGAAGATTTCTTAAGAGCACAGGGAAGATTCAAACATTTATTTAAGCCTGGAAATGAACATTTAATCGAAGAATTCCAAAAAGAAGTTGACAGAAGATGGGAAGATTTGTTATATAAATGTAATAGATAAAATAATTAAAGTAAGGAAGTTTTATTTATGACATTGCTAACCTACCAGGTATTTAAAACAATCGCAGACGTTGGAAGTTTCCATAAAGCGGCAGACATTCTAGGATTGACACCATCTGCGATCAGCCACGCCATCTCATCGATGGAAAATGAATTAGGATTTTCAGTACTGACAAGAAGTAAGGCGGGAGTCAGTCTGACAAACTATGGGGAACAATTGTTACCATATGTGAATGCCGTATTAAACTGCGATGAGAGCTTAAAACAGGAAATCGCAGAGCTGAACGGATTAAAGCAGGGAAAAGTAAAGATCGGAGTATTCTCCAGTGTATGTACCAGCTGGCTTCCAGAGATCTTACATTCTTTTAAGAAGAAATATACAGAGATTGAGATTGAAGTATTTCAGGGAACTTACGATGATGTTGCCTACTGGATCAAGAATGGAGTCGTTGATCTTGGATTTTTATCTGTATCCAGTGCAAAGGATATTCCAATCGAACCATTATATCGTGACGAATTACTTTGCGTTCTGCCAAGTGGTGTAAAAGAAGATAAAAGCACGAATTATATCGACATTGAAGAGATGAAACATCATCAGTTCGTAACACAGCGAGACAGTACCGATGCAGATATCCAGAATTTCTTAAAAGAGAACTCGCTTCAGGTACAGTCAAATTATCACGTCGTTGACGACTTATCAACAATCGCACTGGTTGAGAAAGGATTTGGAATTTGTCTGATGCCAAAACTTGTCATGACAGATATTCCATACAAAGTGGATAGTTATCCAACCAATCCATCTGCCAGCAGGATCATTGGGCTAGCAGCAATGAATCCGAATTTTATGGCACCAGCCGTAAGGACAATGTACAATCATATTGTTGATAAATATCAGGAAGACGAATTTAAAAAATAATATCAAAGAAGAAACAGAGCAAGTCCTCTAATATAAACGGATTTGTTCTGTTTTTTTAATTTATAGGAAAGTCCTATAAATTAAAATAGCCCTCCGGGCAGGATCGCACTGCGGCGGAAGGGAAATTTGTCGCTGAAGCGACCCGCCGCAGGCGGAGAATCCTGCTTTGCAGGATTCTTTCTTATTTATAGATAATTTGCAGAGGAATTTTATATAATTTTTCTATTATACGAAGCAAATGGTATAGGTATAAACAATAACCAGTGATAAAAAACATTGATTATCCGAAGTGAAAACTAGATGGTAATATTACAATTATAGAAAACCTATTGCAATAGTAGGAAAAGGAGCGAGCCAATATGAAATTAGAGGAATTCAAAGGAAAAAGTGTGGTTGTAACTGGCGCTGGTGCCGGAATGGGAAAAGCGATCACACAGGGATTTTTGGAAAATGGGGCAACAGTCATCGGTGTTGATATTAAAGAAGAAGCTTTATCTGCTTTCAAGGAAGAATTAAAGAAAAGTGATGTCGAAACAGCCGAAAGATTTATTCCATTGACTGGAGATATTTCCAAAGAGGCAACAAACGAAGCAATGATACAAAAAGCTTTGGATGTAACAGGAAAGATCGACATCTTAGTAAATAATGCAGGAGTTGCAGGACACAGTGAACCTGTCACAGAGACAACCAATGAAGACTGGGACAGAATCTTAAGAGTCAATCTGGATGGACCAATGTATGCGATCCGTGCCGCAGTCAGACAGATGCTTAGACAGGAAAACGGTGGAAGTATTGTAACGATCGCTTCCGTAGCCGGAATCAAAGGATGTCGTTCCTGTGCGGCTTACAGTGCAGCAAAACATGGATTGGTAGGACTTTGCGAACATACCGCTTATACTTATATGCATCAGGGAATCCGAAGCAATATCGTATGTCCGGGTGCGATCAGAACCGGAATGACAAGCAATCCAGAACTTGAGAATTCATTTGGAAGAGAACGTATCATGTCTGGAATGGATTCACAGTTTGTCTTCGGAGAAACAACAGATATCAAGGAAGCCGTCTTATTTTTAGCAGGAGAACGGGCAAAATTCATCAATGGGGCAACACTTGTTGTCGATGGCGGAATTTCATGTAATTAAAGATTAAGATAACCATACGGAGGATAAAAACATGGCAAATATACATAAATCGATCACAGAGATCGTGGGACACACACCACTTGTAGAACTTACAAATTACAACAGAAATAATCATTTAAAAGCGACACTGATCGGAAAACTGGAATATTTAAATCCAACAGGAAGTGTCAAAGACAGAGCTGCTTTAAATATGATCGAGAAGGCAGAAGCCGAAGGAAAATTAAAACCAGGTGGAACAATTGTTGAAAGTACCAGTGGAAATACAGGAATTTCTCTGGCCGCATTTGCAGCAGCAAAAGGATACCATTTACATATCTTTATGGAACCTGGTTGTACTCCAGAACGTGTACAGATCTTAAAAGCATATGGGGTAACTGTTCAGTACTATCAGGATATTCCTGGATTTAACGAGATCATTGCAAATTATGGATTTGATAAAGAACGTATCATTGCAGCCATGAAGAAATTCTGTGATGATAACGGATACTACTATACAAGCCAGCTTACAAATGATGCAAACTGGCAGGCACATATCAAATCTACGGGACCAGAGATCGTAGAAGATACAGACGGAGATATCGATTATGCGGTCATGCTTGCAGGAACAGCCGGTACATTAACAGGTGTTGGTAAGTATCTTCAGGAACATATTGAAGGAATTAAGATCGTCGGAGTACAGCCAACCCTTGATTCTATGTACAAACCGGGAGAAGACCGAGATACGATCGATGGGGTTGTTCATTTCGACAATGATGGTGTATGTAATCATCCTTTTGTTTTAAAGACAGATTTCCATTATGATGAAGTCATCGATGTCGATGGAAGTGAAACATATGAAACAGCAAGAGAATTAGCAACAAGTGATGGAATCTTCTTAGGAGCCAGTGCCGCAGCCGCTGTCCTTGCAGCAAAGGAGATTGCACTAAGAGAAGAAAATGAAGGAAAGAAGATCGTCGTGATCTTACCAGATGACGGTATGAAATATCTTTCTACAAGAATGTATCGATTTGATTAGTCAGGAATAATGTGATATGAAATTTAAAAGAAAAACCATAAATGATCCAGAAGAGTTTCTTAAGGATATCAAAGATGGAGAAAGCTATGTCGCTTCTTTTTTGAAAGAATGTGAAGATGGTATATATTCTAACGAAATTAAAGGAATCAATCAAAATAATCTGTATGTTGGCGGAGCTGGTATTCTTCATATGTATGTGCAATTAGACCAGGTGTTTCATAAAGAAGAATATAAAAAAATCATTTTCGGCATGACAAAATATATCAGCCTTCATCCTTTAGACGGAGTGAAACTTGCAAAAAGAGACGGCGAATTTGTTCCAGGGATGGCTGAAGCATTTTATAGTGGAATCGGCGGGATTGGATTGATCTTAAATGAGGTCTATCATCTTTATCAGGATGAGAATGCAAAATCAGGAGCAATGAAGATTCTTGATTATTATTTAGATACTTATACAGAAGAAAACTCAGAGATTTACTGGACCGATAATAGCCCAATCTTCTTTGATGGTGGGAATATCTTATATCTGCTGGATTGTTGCAAAACATATAAGGAATTATCTACAAAACTGAACGATATCATTGTAAAAGCAACAGACCATATTTTAAATCATGCGATCAAACATGAGAATGGTGGGTTAGAAATCGATCATCTTCATGTAGATTTTAAACATAAAGAACCAAATTTTGAATTCGGAACTGCCGGAGCTGGATATCTGTTTACGAAAGTCTATGAATATACAAAGGACTCAAAATATTTAAATGCGGCAAAACAAACTATCATTTATCTAAAAAGCATTGCTGTCAAACAAAAGGAAGGATATTTAATTCCGTATAAATTAGGAGTTTATGATGATCTGTTTTATCTTGGAAACTGCCATGGACCTGTCGGAACAGCAAAGCTTTTTTATGAATTATATCAGGTGACAAAGAATAAATCTTATCTTGAAGAGATTTATCAGCTGATTGATGGAGCAAAAAGCCTTGGAGCGCCATTTATACAGTCTGAGGGATTTTGGAATACAACATGTATCTGCTGTGGTCCGGCAGGCTATATGCCGATGTTTGTTGGATTGTATCAATTAACGAAAGATTTAAAATGGAAGAATCTTGCACATGATGTTGGAGAAGTGCTTGCTGGAACGAAAGTAAAGAATCATTGGGAAATTGCATTTGATCGGACAAAACCAAAAGTGATCACAAGTCCTGCAGGTTATTTTACTGGAGCTGCGGGGATGGTTGTGGCTTTGTTGCAGATTTATTGTCTGGAGAAAAATGAAAATGGGATTGCAGGACTGGTCGATGATCCTTATATTAAATGAAAATTTTGCACTCCAAATAGCATTGTGATAAAATAAACACATATGGATTTTATATTTTAGGAGGTAGCATATGAAAGTCAAAGGTGTAAGATTATATGCAAAAGATGATATCCGTCTGGAAGAATTCGAACTCCCAGAGATCAAGGATGATGAAATCCTTGTAAAGATAATGAGTGATTCAATTTGTATGTCAACTTGGAAGATGGTAAAACAAGGAGCAAACCATAAGCGAGTTCCAGCCGATGTTTATGACCATCCAGTTATCATTGGTCATGAATTTGCCGGAGATATCGTGAAAGTCGGTAAGAAATGGCAGGATAAATTCAAACCAGGACAGAAGTTTGCACAGCAGCCAGCAATTCCTGGTCAGGCAGAATCTCCGGGATATTCTTATACACAGTGTGGTGGTGCCGCAACTTACTGTATTTTCCCAAATGATATTATTGAAGCAGGATGCTTATGGACACATGAAGGAGACTCATATTTTGAATCTTCTGTAGCAGAACCTATGTGCTGTGTCATCTGTGGTTATAAGACAAATTATCATGTCAAAGACCGCTATGAGCATGTCATGGGAACCAAGAAAGGCGGAAGCATTGCAATTCTCGGTGGATGTGGCCCAATGGGATTAGGCGCAGTAAGCTATGCACTTGCTATTGAGAATAAACCAGCCAAAGTTATCGTTACAGATATTGATGATGCGAAACTTGCCAGAGCGAATGAAGTTATTTCTGTGGAAGAAGCTAAAGAAAAGGGTGTAGAGTTAATCTATGTAAATACAGCAAAGATGAAAGATCAGGTTGAAGAGTTGAAAGCTTTATCCGTTGACGGTAAAGGCTTTGATGATGTCTTTGTTTATGTTCCAGTCAAAGGTGTTGCTGAACTTGGAAATCAGATCTTAGCATATGATGGATGTATGAATTTATTTG
The DNA here is from genome assembly GCA_905215045.1 of uncultured bacterium. The sequence goes on from CAJMOO010000001.1 coordinate 46,173, forward strand.
CGGGTCCTACAGATCCTAATTTCTCAGCAAACGTGAATTTATATGACTGCCATTACAATGCAACAAAGATTCTTGGAAGTACTGGTGGAAGTATTGATGATATGAAGGAAGCCATTGACCGCGCAACAAGAAAAGAGATCAAACCGGCGGTTATGATCACTCATGTTGGGGGAATTGATTCCATTGTTGATACAACAAAGAATCTTCCAGATATTCCTGGTGGAAAGAAATTAACATATCTCCATATCAATATGCCAATGACAGCAATTTCTGATTTGAGAAATCTTGCAAAAGATGATCCATTCTTTAACGAACTTGCTGATATCTGTGATAAGCATAATGGATTATGGAGTGCTGAAGCAGAAAAAGCATTATTAACACACTATGGTGTAGAATAAACATATGAAAAAATCCAGAACATATATTGCCATTGATCTAAAATCATTTTACGCTTCCGTTGAATGCGTAGAACGAGGACTGAATCCATTGACAACAAATCTGGTCGTAGCAGATGAGTCAAGAACGAGTAAGACTATCTGTCTGGCAGTCTCACCTTCCTTAAAGTCTTATGGGATTTCAGGGAGGGCGAGACTGTTTGAAGTTATACAGAAAGTAAAGATGGCAAATGCTGACCGTAAGAGCCGGATTTATGGGGATTTTGATGGAGAATCTTATGATAAACCTGAATTAGACAAGGATCCAAAGAAAAAGATATCTTACATTGTTGCGCCGCCCAGGATGGCACATTATATTACTATGAGCCGCAAGATCTTTCGATGCTATCTAAAATATATATCACCAGAAGACATTCATCCTTATTCGATTGATGAAGTTTTTATTGATGCGACGGATTATCTCAAATTATATCAGATGAGTGCTAAGGAACTTGCCATGAAAATGATCAAGGATATTCTTGATGTGACGGGAATTACTGCGATGGCTGGAATTGGAACGAATCTTTATCTATGTAAGATTGCAATGGATATCGTAGCGAAACATACCGCTCCCGATGAAAATGGAGTTCGAATCGCCAGTCTTGATGAACGTTCTTATCGGGAAAAGTTATGGGATCATCAACCGCTTACTGATTTTTGGAGAGTTGGAAAGGGCTATCAAAAGAAGTTAAATAAAATGGGGCTTTTTACAATGGGTGATATCGCCAGATGTTCGATTGGGAAAGAAACAGATTTCTATAATGAGGATCTTTTATATCAGACATTTGGAATTAATGCAGAACTATTGATCGATCATGCATGGGGATATGAACCATGTACGATGAAAGATATCAAATCTTATGAACCAGAGACAAAAAGCATTGGCAGCGGGCAGGTTCTTTCCTGTGCATATTCCTGTGAGAAAGCAAAGCTGGTTCTGAAAGAGATGATCAATGAACTGGTTCTTGATCTTTTTGAAAAAGGTGTTATGACGGATCAGATCGTTCTGACGATCGAATATGATACGGAAAATCTCAAGAAAGACTATAAAGGAGAGATTTCCACAGATATGTATGGGAGAAAGATTCCAAAGCATGCACATGGAACGAGAAATCTTGAAGAATGGAGTGTCTCTGGTCGAAAGATTATGGCAGCAGCATTAAGTCTTTATGAGGAGATCACAAATCCCTCTTTAAGTATCCGTAAACTCTATGTGACAGCAAATCACATTATTTCAAATACAAAAGCAAAAGAGAAGAAACAGTATCACCAGATGTCTATGTTTGATCTTTTTCCAAAAGACAATACGGAGAAAGCTCCTGAAAAAGAAGCATCTGTCAAAGAAAAAAATCTTCAAAAAGCGGAACTTGAGATCAAGAAGCGTTTTGGCAAGAATGCGATCATGCGAGGGATCAGTCTGGAAGAAGGTGCAACAGCGAAAGAACGTAATGATCAGATTGGAGGTCATAAGGCATGAAAAAATACGAAGATATGCTTGATATGAAACGTCCGGTTTCAAAAAAGCATCCGCCTATGCCGATCAAAGACCGGGCAGCACAGTTTGCTCCATTCGCTGCCTTATCCGGACATAGGGAAGCGCTTGCTGAAGAAATCAAAAAATACGATGAAGATCTTGGTTATCAATAAACAAATATGAAAAAAGATGCATTCCTACAATTACAGTAGAATGCATCTTTTTGTTCTATAGGTTTTCCCTATATGATAATAACTTATTTTGTTACATATTTTTCTTTTAATTCAGCGATCTTGTTTCCATAGACATCGTTGCGTTTCTGCTGAAGGATAATGTTCTTAATTGTATCTGCAACATCTTCATAAACAGAAGTTTCTGCATCTTTCTTATCTTCAACTTTGATCAGGTGATATCCAAACTGAGTCTTAACAGGTCCTACAACGTGACCAATCTCTGCAGCAAAAGCAGCATCTTCAAATTCTTTTACCATCTGTCCTCTTCCGAAAGCACCAAGGTCTCCTCCCTGCTGGTTAGATGGACATGTTGAGAATTCTTTTGCAGCATCTTCAAATGTAACTTCTTCAGCAATGATCTTCTCAAGAATTTCCTGACATTTGTCTTCATCATCTACAAGAATATGTTTTGCATGAACTGTTTCACCAGCCATGAACTGATCTTCATTTGCTTTATAATATTCTTTTGCTTCTTCCTCAGTAACAGCGATGTCTTTCATAGCTTCTCCAAGAGCCATCTGTGCAAGGATTTCTCTTTTTGCTTTTTCTAAGTTATCTGCGAAAGCATCTGTTTCTTCAAGTTTTAATTCTTCTCCTAATTTAGCAAAAAGATGAACAGTGATAATCTGTTCTAAACACTGATTTCTAAAGTGTTCATTAGAAGCATAAGCCTGCTGTTCTTTTGGCAGGGCAGCGATCAGTGCATCGACGTCTTTCTGTGTGATTTCTTCTCCGGCAACAACTGCCAGTACATTCTGGTTATCCATAGTAATTTCTCCTTTAATCTTACTTGTGATTGAGGGCTTATTATACCATAAATCATAAGTATTTGGTAGATTTAAGTTTAAAAATAAGATATAATGAAAGAACAAATTATAAAAAGGAACCGGTACGCAGCTTATGGAGCAAATTATTAAGTATGAATTAATTATTAACAAAGCACTGCGATCTGCATTGGAATATGACAAACCAGACGAGCAGATCAACGAATTTATCCGATTCTTCGGACAACATATCGGATCAGACCGATTCTATATTTTTGAAGATGATATCAAAAACCATGCAACCGATAACACATATGAATGGTGTGCGAATGACGTGACACCGCAGATTAATGAATTGCAGCAGGTTGATATGGATATTATCGAATGGTGGTATCAGTCTTTTGATAAAGGCGAGAATATCATGATCACAGATATCGAAAGTATTAAAGAGATTCATCCTTTATCTTATGATATCCTTAAGATGCAGAATGTAGTGAATCTTGCAGTCAGTCCATTACGTTACAAGGACCAGATCAGAGGATTCTTTGGTGTTGATAACCCTCCAATGGGTGATTTTAAGCGATTGTCAGAATTTCTTGATATGATCGGAACTTTACTTATTTCATTATTAAAATTAAGGAATTCTTTTCATAAGGCAAATGAATCTGCCAGATTAAGCAGTTATTCTGCTCTGGCGCAGATTTATTTAACAATGTATTTGGTAGATATCAAGGACGGAACTTACTATACGATCAAACGATCCGAACATATTGATAAAAGTGGCAATATCTATCTTCTGGATAACTTTCCCAAACAGATCGCAACGGTTATGAAGAATCTGTGCGAAGAGAAGTTTTTAAAAGATGTTTTATCATTTATAGATACGGATACTCTGGAAGAGAGACTTGGAGAGAAAAACACCATTGAGGATGAATTTATCGGAAAGGTTTCCGGCTGGTGCAGACAGCGTTTTATTAAGGTCGATCATGATGCTGATGGAAATTTACATCATGTACTATACTGTATTGAAGGAATTGATGCTGAGAAGCAAAGAGAAAGCAAACTTCGTTACCTGTCTGAAACAGATCGTATGACTGGTTTATATAACCGTGGATGTGGTGAACGTAAGATCATTAAAGCCATAAAGAACAATTCGAAAGGATTTTTATGTCTGATCGACTGTGACAAATTTAAGAAAATCAATGATACTTATGGACATGCTGTCGGTGACCAGGTAATCATTGCCGTTGCGCAGGCGTTAAAGAAATCCTGCCGTGAACATGATATTGTTTTAAGACTTGGCGGTGCATTTTCAGACGGCGATGAAGCATTAACCTTCGATCAGTTATATCGTTATGCTGATTCTGCCATGTATCACAGCAAAAAAGTTTTTGGCTATCATGCCACTATTTACGAAAAAGATATAGACCCGGAGGCAAAATAAGATGTCAATCATACCGATCACAGATTTTAACGACCCACAATTAGATATATATGCACGACTCTCCGAGGGACAACTGCTTCATTTTTATGAGCCGAAAGAAGGTATTTTTATTGCCGAAAGTCCAAGAGTGATACAAACTGCTTTTGATGCGGGCTATGAGCCAGTCTCATTTCTTGTAGAAGATCGTCATATCAAGACACAGGCAAGATCCATTTTGGAGCAGTATCCAGAGATTCCTGCTTACACAGCCAGTTATGATGTATTAAAACAACTGACAGGTTTTGTTATGGCAAGAGGAATGCTTTGTGCCATGCACCGTAAGAAACTTCCTTCACTTCATGATATATGCAAAGATACAAACCGCATTGCCATTATGGAAAATGTTATGAACCCAACGAATGTTGGTGCGATCTTTCGCAGTGCAGCGGCATTGAATATGGATGCCGTACTGCTTACCAAAGGATGTTCTGATCCGTTATACCGAAGATCTGTCCGTGTAAGTATGGGAACTGTCTTTCAGATTCCGTGGACTTTTATTGACCAGAGTGTTTCATGGCCTCAGGATGGTATCAGGCAGTTAAGGGAGCTTGGATATAAAACCGTTGCAATGGCGCTTACGGATCGATCAGTAAGGATTGATGATGAAAGACTGGCAGCAGAAGATAAACTTGCCGTGATTCTTGGAACAGAAGGCGACGGATTAAACGATGCGACCATCTCCATGTGTGATTACACTGCCAAAATCCCGATGGCACACGGTGTAGATTCTCTGAATGTCGCTGCTGCAAGTGCGGTTGCTTTCTGGCAGCTTTCAAAAAAATAAGCCAGTTTTATGACAGGAAGGAAATGTAAAAGAACATGAATTCAAATTTTGAACATTATCGAATCTTTTATTATGTCGCCAAATACGGTAATCTCACAAAAGCAGCATCGGTACTGCACACCAGCCAGCCATCCGTAACAAGAACAATTCACAATCTTGAGAAAAATCTTGGCTGCCGCTTATTTGAGAGAAGCAAAACTGGAATGAAGCTTACTCCAGAGGGCGAAGTATTCTATGAATATATTGCCGCTGGATGTTCTCAGTTTTTTAAGGCAGAGAGTAATTTAAGTGATATGTTAAGTCTTGATAATGGAACGATCTATATCAGTGCAACAGAAACAGCTTTACATTGTTATTTATTTCAGGCAATGGAATCTTTTAACGCCAGATATCCCAACGTCCATTTTAAGATTTTAAATAACAGTACAAAGAAATCGATTCACATCGTCAAAGAAGGCAATGTTGATTTTGCGGTTGTATCTGCACCGTTTCAGATAGAAAAGCCATTGAAGAAGATAACACTAAGAAAGTATCATGATATTTTGATCAGTGGAAAGCGCTATCGTGAATTAAAAGGAAAACAATTATCGATCAGACAGCTTTCCAAGTATCCATGGATCAGCCTGACATCTGAAGCGATCACAAGAAAATTCTTAAACCAATATTTTGAAAAGAATGGTCTAAAGTTTGAGCCAGATATTGAGCTTGCCACAACGGATATGATTCTCCCGGCAGTCCGGCATAATCTTGGAATCGGATTTATCCCGCCAGAATTTGCCACAGATGATCTTGATTCTGAAGAGATTTTTGAGATTCATGTGCAGGAGACATTTCCAGAACGCAATATTACGCTGATTTATGATACAGAATATCCGCAAAGCATTGCCGCAAAGGAATTTCTCAAATTTTTAAATGACACGACAACTTTATAACATAAAAAAACTCCAAGGATGGAATACCCATCTTTGGAGTTTTTTTAGAACAATATATAAAAGTGTAAACTAGTTACCTTGTTTATGACACTTTTATCATAACATGACCTGAATTGTGCGTAAAATACATTTTTTACATCATATTCATAACAAATTGATATGGATAATCAAAAGTTTTTCTTAAGAAGTAAAAAATAAACTTTAATCATTTGATATTATAAAAATATATGATAAAATACGGAGAGAGAAAATAAGGAGGGAATTTTATAATGTTTTCGAAAAAGTTTACAGCGCTCATAAGCGTTTTTCTGATCATTGCGATCGCAGTTGGCGGAATGCTTGGTTATTATGATGCCAGATTAGAAGCTGCCGTCACTCCAAAAAAGCAGTCAATGGATAAGGTTAAGATCAAAAATAAAGAAGATCTGACATTTGATAAAGACGTTGTTAATATTTTAATGGTTGGTTCTGATAATGGTGCACAAGGATCAGAAGAAGGCGACCATGGACGATCTGACAGTATGATGGTTGCAACCATCAATTTTAAGACAAAAGAATTAAAATTAACATCATTCCTTCGTGATATGTATGTTGAGATTCCAGGACATGGAAGAAACAAATTAAATGCAGCTTATGCGTTTGGCGGGGAGGCACTTCTTTATCAGACACTTGCACAGAACTTTAATATTAAGATTGATAAATTCTGTGTTGTGGACCTTTCTGCATTTGAGAAAGTTATTAACCGAATCGGTGGTATCGAAATGACTCTTGAGAAAAGAGAAGCTGAGTACCTTAACACAACAAACTATATTTCCAAGAAGAAATATCGTAATGTAAAACCAGGAAAACAGACATTAAACGGATGTCAGGCATTAGGATACGCAAGAGTGCGTCACGTATACTCTAAGAAATATGGTGATGAAGAATTTGGAAGAACCGGAAGACAGCGTGCCGTTATGCAGGCAACTTTCCAGAAGATGTTAAAGCACAACCCGGCTGACCTTGTAAATATCGCCATTGATGCATTAGGTGATGTATCTACCGATATGGATTCTACCTATATTAAGAAACTGATCCTTTCCGTAGCCACAATGGGAACTACAGAGATCGATCAGCTTCGTGTTCCAATCGAGAATACATATAAGACAGCGGTTGTTGGACACTATCCTCCTTGCGGTTTTGTATTCTTTGTAAACTTCAAAGCCAATCAGGAAGCATTAAAATACTTTATGTTTAACAAAGGAAAGCGCCAGGACTTCGCACAGAATTATGGCGGGGCAGATGCTGCAGAAACCTGTGGTTACCCATCAAAATACGACTATAACCGTTCCAAAGGTGATTCTGGAAATATTTTTAACAGCTCCAACACAACAGAGGGAGAATAAGTAGTAGAAACTAACTAGCTTATTGAGAATTTTTTTCAATAAATTGATCCAAATTAGCCTTGAGTAACCCGCATTCAATGTTTTATAATGAACAAAGTTACCGAGAGAGAGACATTATGAACTCCTTTTCGGATACAAGATGAATTAATAAATTATTTACATATTACAGGAGGACAAAAACATGGATTTAACAAAAGTTTTATCAGTAGTAAAGAGTAAAAAGACAGGATTTTTCGCAGCAGGAGTTTTATTTGGAACAGCAGGTATCAAAGCTTTATCAAGCAAAGATGCTAAAAAATTATATACAAATGCAACTGCAGCCGTTCTTCGTGCAAAAGAATGTGTTATGGATACAGTAACAACTGTTCAGGAAAACGCTGAAGACATTTACGAAGAAGCAAAACAGATCAATGAAGAAAGAGCTGCTGAAGATGCAGAAATGGAAGCTTTCGCTGAGGCTGATGTTGAAGAAACTGAAGAAGTTTCTGAAGATGCTTTTAAAGAAGTAGAAGAATAAGAAAAAATATACATGGTAAAGTAACACCTGCAGTCATTTCTCTGCAGGTGTTTTCAAAGAAAAAGGAGTTTATATGAAATTTACGATCAAACATGAGATCCGTGGCAGAATTCGTATTCATAACTGCCAGAGAACGATGAGTGCTGATCAGGCAGATGAACTTCAATATTATCTGACAACAAAAGATTTTGTCACATCTGTCAAAATCTATGACCGCACAAATGATATCGTGATCTGTTATGATACAGACCGTGAAGAAATTCTTAATACACTGAAAGCATTTTATCACGGAATCATCACTGTTCCAGACAATTATCAGGAAAGTCAGAGCAGACAGTTAAACCAGTCTTATTGGGATAAGATCACAAGTAATGTATTATTCCATTATGGAAGTAAATTATTTTTCCCATATCCTTTAAGAGCTGGTATCACAGCTGTCAAATCTGTAAAATACATATATGAAGGAATTCATACACTTGCACAAGGTAAGATTGAAGTTCCAGTGCTTGACGGTACAGCAATTGGTGTATCTATGTTAAGAAGAGATATTAACACAGCATCTTCTATCATGTTCTTACTCGGAATCGGAGAGATTCTTGAAGAGTGGACACATAAGAAATCCGTCGATGATCTTGCCAAGAGCATGTCATTAAATGTAGGTAAAGTATGGAAAGTCGATGGAGATCATGAAGTTTTAGTATCATCTAACGAGATCAAAGTTGATGACATTGTTCAGGTACAGATGGGAAATATGGTTCCATTTGATGGTGTTGTAATTGAAGGAGAAGCGATGGTCAATCAGGCATCCTTAACTGGAGAATCTGTTCCTGTCCGCAAAACGATCGAAGGATATGTTTATGCAGGAACTGTTCTTGAAGAAGGAAGCTTAAAAGTACAGGTCAAAGAAGCAAACGGATCTGGAAAATTCGACAAGATCGTTACGATGATCGAAGAATCAGAGAAATTAAAATCATCTTTAGAAAGCAAGGCAGAGCATCTTGCAGACCGTCTGGTTCCTTATACACTGGCAGGAACTGCTCTTACATATCTGTTTACAAGAAATGTAACAAAAGCATTATCTGTGCTGATGGTTGATTTCTCATGCGCATTAAAACTTGCAATGCCTATTTCTGTTTTATCTGCGATCAAAGAAGCAAATGACCATAATATCGTTGTCAAAGGCGGGAAATACTTAGAAGCAATGGCTGAAGCACAGACGATCGTGTTCGATAAGACAGGTACATTAACAAAAGCAGAACCAACGGTTCTTGACATTGTTTCCTTTAACGGAATGAAGTGTCAGGAATTATTAAGAATTGCTGCATGTTTAGAAGAACATTTCCCTCATTCTATGGCGAAAGCAGTCGTTCAGGCAGCGAAAGACCGTGATCTTGTACATGAAGAACTGCATTCAAAAGTGGAATATATCGTAGCTCACGGAATTTCTTCCATGATCGAAGATAAGAAAGTTGTCATCGGAAGTTATCATTTTGTATTTGAAGATGAACAGTGTACGATTCCTGAAGGTAAAGAAGAATTATTTAAAAAACTTCCAGAAGAATGTTCTCACTTATACATGGCAATCGAACATGAGCTTGCAGGTGTGATCTGTATTGAAGACCCACTGCGTGAAGAAGCAAAAGATGTCATTAAAGCATTAAAAGAAGCTGGAATCGACAAAGTCGTTATGATGACTGGAGACAGCGAACGAACAGCAAGAGTCATTGCTGAAAAAGTCGGTGTTGACGAATACCATGCTGAAGTACTTCCAGAAGAAAAAGCTGCATTTGTTGAGGCAGAAAAAGCTGCTGGAAGAAAAGTTATCATGATCGGTGACGGAATCAACGATTCTCCAGCCTTATCCGCTGCAAATGTTGGTGTTGCGATCAGTGATGGAGCTGAAATTGCAAGAGAAATCGCTGATGTAACGATCGAAGCTGATCATTTACATGGATTAGTCGCATTAAAACATATCAGTAACCGCTTAATGCATCGTATTCATAACAACTATCGCTTTATTGTTGGATTTAACGCAGGACTTATTGGTGCTGGTGTTTTAGGAATCTTACAGCCAACAACATCTGCATTGTTACATAATACATCAACCCTTTGTATTGGGCTTAGAAGCATGAAAAATCTGCTTCCTGAGGAAGAAACAAAATAATATATTTTATAGTAAAAAAGCATTCAGTTTCTGTATACAACGGAAACCGGGTGCTTTTTATTTTTGTCGATTTATGGTAATATAGAACAATCAAATAAATAAAACAGGAGATTTTTTATGGAACGAGACTTAACCAAAGGGAGTATTGGGGGAAATATTTTTAGATTTGCACTTCCTTATTTTTTATCATATTTTTTACAGACATTATACGGAATGGCTGATTTATTTATCATTGGACAGTTTGATTCTGTCGCAGGCACAACCGCTGTCTCAATCGGAAGCCAGGTGATGCATATGATAACGGTTATGATCGTTGGAATCGCAATGGGAACAACGGTTATGATCGGCAAATCTGTTGGTGCAAAGCAAAAGAAGGAAACCTCAAAGATCATTGGAAATACGATCACTTTATTTTTAGGAATTTCAGTTATTTTAACAGCGATTTTATTGTTTCTGGTAAATCCTATCGTCCATGTTATGTCAACACCTGAACAAGCAGTTCATGGAACCAGTGCCTATTTAATGATCTGTTTTGCGGGAATTCCACTGATCACTGCATACAATATCATAAGTTCTATTTTCCGAGGACTCGGTGATTCCAAAAGTCCGATGTATTTTATCGCAATCGCATGTTTCTTTAATATTATTCTGGATTACATATTTATTGGAGTATTTCATCTTGGTGCTTCTGGTGCAGCGCTTGGAACAACACTGGCACAGACGATCAGTGTGATCATTGCATTATTTGCAGTATTTAAAAAGGATACAGGAATTTCCATTCAAAAAGAAGATTTAAAGCCACAGGCACGTACCTTAAAGAACATTTTACAGATTGGTGTTCCTGTCTCACTTCAGGATGGATTTATCCAGATATCCTTTATTATCATAACGATCATTGCGAACCAGAGAGGGTTAAATGATGCAGCTGCTGTTGGAATTGTTGAGAAGGTCATTAGTTTCGTCTTCCTTGTTCCATCCTCCATGTTATCTTGTGTATCAGCGATCTCTGCACAAAATATCGGAGCTGGAAAAGATGACAGAGCTTATAAAACACTGCAATACGCAACGATGATCGCGGTAAGTTTTGGACTGGTTGTCGCTGTCTGTATGCAGTTTGTCTCCAATCCAGTTGTCGGTATCTTCACAAACGATCCGATCGTTATCAAGATGGGCAGCCAGTATATCAGAAGTTATATCTGGGATTGTATGATCGCAGGAATTCATTTTAGTTTCAGCGGATATTTCTGTGCCTATGGCAAATCAGGAATTTCCTTTTTACATAATGTATTGTCTATCATACTGATTCGTATTCCAGGTGCTTTTCTGGCTTCAAAATACTTTGCTGACACACTTTATCCAATGGGATTTGCAGCACCATGTGGATCACTGTTATCTGTGATCATATGCGTCACTGCACTCTATTATTTTAAGAATATAAAAAAGGAAATCACTGTCTGAATTGATCATGAACCGTAGAAGTATATCTTTCCAAATTTTCTGAAAACTGATATAATAAAAGATAACTATTGGAAACAACTTATGGAGTATAAAGAATGCAAATATTATTCAACTATGTCGCTGATAATCAAATCTTTTTTCTAATTTTATTTGGTATGATGATTCTTATTGTTATACTTTTTGGATTGTATCAAAAACAGCAAAGAACCATCCGGCAGATTGAACAGACTGTCGAAGATGAACGAAATTTTTATCAGTCTTTTGAAGACGAAACTTCCCATGTTTATCTATGTATCAGACAATCTGATCTTAAGATCTTATATATCAGTTCTAATTTATACACTGTTACCGGACTGAATCCAGAGAGTGTATATTCTGATATTGAAATGCTTTCTGCACTGGTAAGTCCGTATGATGCAAGAAAGATCCGAAAAGAACTGACAACATGGAACCAGACGGATACTCTTGAGCAGGAGATTAATTTTCACAAATTAGGTTCCGAGCAGCCTTATCGCGGAAAACTTTCTTTATCTGCTCCGGCTGATAAGGACATCTATTTACTGGTATTTACAGATATCACGAACGAATACCAGCTTCGTGAAACCTTATACGAACAGCTTGATCAAGTTCAGAAAGAAAGCCTTGCCAAAACAGACTTTTTATCCAGAATGTCTCATGAAATCAGAACTCCTATGAATGGTATTCTTGGTATGTTGAATCTTGCCCAGAAACATATCGATGATTCAACACTCGTCAGCCAGTACCTTGGCAAAACAGAAAATCTTTCAATGTTCTTACTGACACTGATCAATGATATTCTTGATATGTCCCGAATTGAAAGCGGAAAAATGAAATTAGAAGAAGTACCGTTTGATCTGACTGCAATGGCTGCAAAAATTGATAACATGTTCAGTGGATCCGCCAAAGAGAAAGGGATTTTATGGACACTGCAATTACAGAATATTGATACACCTTACGTGATCGGTGACGAGATGCGTTTGAGTCAGGTTATCATCAACTTTATTTCCAATGCATTAAAATTCACACCGGAACATGGTGAGATTACCGTAACTTTCCGACAGATGGGAATTATCGATGACAAAGCACATCTTATGCTTCGTGTAAAAGATACTGGAAAGGGAATGAAAGCAGGTTTCCTTGATAAGATCTTTCTTCCATTTGAGCAGGAAGATGCATCTACCGCACATAACTATGGCGGTAGCGGACTTGGAATGGCAATTGCCGATAATATCATTAAATTAATGCATGGTGAGATTCTTGTAGAGAGTGAAGAAGGCAAAGGATCTGAGTTTGTTGTCTATGTTTCACTTCCAGTTGCTCAGGAAAACATCGATGATTTAAAGAATTCTGCATCCACAGCCAGCCAGACTTCTTATCTGGAAGATCAAACATCTTCCGAACAAGATTTTACAATGGAAGGACTGCATATTCTATTGGCTGAAGATAACGATATCAATGCCGAAATTGCCATTGAACTGTTAGAACTTGATGGTGCGATTGTGGATCATGCGCCAGATGGAGCCAAGGCATTGGAAATGTTTGATCATAGTATTCCAGGATATTATGATGTTATATTAATGGATATCCAGATGCCAAACATGGATGGATGGGAAGCTACAAAAGCGATCCGTGATCTTCCTAGAACGGATCACGACATTTTAATCTTTGCCATGTCTGCAAATGCATTTGTAGAAGACCAGCGGCATTCTTTAGAAATTGGAATGAACGCACATATCAACAAACCAATTGATTTTGAAGAACTTCGTCAGTTAATCAAGGCTAATTTGTAATTATATATGGGGTATAATATTTATGGGGAAAAAACGTACAAAAAGAGAAAAGAATTTTCCAAAGCACGTCGTAACAGGAGTGGCAGTGACCAGTCTTGCTTTTGGTGTGCTTACAAATGCCGCTGGATTTGAAAATTTATTCGAACCACAGAGTTACAAAAAATTCGAAAAACAGTTAGACAAGAAATCAGATTATGTTTCTGGCAAAGGCAAGAATACGGATCTTGCCGACCAAAAGAATCCAAATCAAAAGAACTCAGGAAATGACCTGCAACAGGCTATGAAGCTTTCCGGCGACCAGATGAAAACATCATCACAAAAAAGTGATATGAATCTTTCGTCCAGCCAGAATTCCGACAATAATGCTCAAAATGCAAATACTTTTTCTGTCTCAGATACCGATGGTACTGGAACCGTTGATACAAATACCAATCCCGGTAATTCATCTGATACAAATGGAAATGATTCATCTGATTCACAGAAACCAGGGACATCTGACAGCAATCAGAAGCCATCCAGTGACAACTCATCCGATACCGATGATAAGCCGTCTACACCGGATACACCAAGCTCTGATGATGATTCCAAAACAACTACATGGGAAGAAGAACAGTTAAAGCCAAAAGATCAAGAAGAAACCAAATATGGAAAAATCACAAAATTAACTGCAAAGATCACAAAAGAAGAATATTCAATGGAATCTGCTTTTGATGCCAGTGATGCTGTTGTAACTGGAACATTTATAAAAGATGGAAAAACATATACACAGGAACTTCCTTATGGTGGAGAAGATGGATATAAGATTTCATTTTCAACCAAAAAAGTAGGAACACATACAGCCGTTATTAGTTTCGGTGGTCTGACAACACGTGCCGCATACAAGGTTTTACAAAATAGTGCTGTCGTAAATTTCTTTGTTTTTTACAATAACGAATACTATGGTGCTCAATTTAATGGAAAGTTATTTGATTTTCTGACAGAAGATGTACAGGATTATTTATCTTCTTTAAACAAGATACCTTATACCTATCCATGTGGAGGAACCGCAATCAATCTGGAAGATATGCACAGCCGCATGATCGCTTATCTTTTAGATAATCAAGTAAAAGAATCCCTTGTTAAATTTGATGGAAGTTACCCTAATGTAAATTTCCTGGAAGAATCTTCCGATGGATATCTTAAAACAATGCTGGAAGGTTTCCGTTTTTGTACAGACAAAAATTTGATTGATTCAAAATCTTATATTTATTATCCAGCGGACACCAAAAGCTGGAATTATGCAATTAATACCAAACAGCTTGTCGATGTCATGGTCTCTGTACCGGACGATTTTAAGATAAAACGCGTGACACAGTCAGAAGATGACTGGAAATCATACCATGCTGATCAGGTTCTTGAACAATATCTCGGAACAGATGAGAATCTTTGTGTCCCGATGGGTGTTACCAAAGTTCAATTAACCAAGAAACCAGCCAATGCAAACGTTACAACGCTTACCTTGCCGGAGAGTGTAAATCAGGTTGATGCAGCATCTATCGCTGAATATATTCCTTCTTTGCAGGAATATGCCTATACGGACCCTGATGACAGCTGTTCGATCAGTTACCGCAATTATAAAATCATTGATGGAGTTTTATACAGCAAAGACGGGACAACTTTGTTATCTGTTCCTGCTGGAAGAACAAAGAAATTAGTCATTCCGTCAACTGTTACAACACTTGCCAAGGGCTGCTTTAAAAACGTGTCTCTTGATAAGATTTATTTTGAGGATTCATCCGCTCCTGTATGTCTTGGAGATACTGGTTATCACGGAACGATCGTTGTGCCTGAATCCACTTATAATACTGCATGTAAAAAATACATCTTTGCTTTTTCGAATGAATCTACAAATATTGATTTTGTATCAGAAGATCAACAGGAATCCTTGTATAGTTATGATGCAGATACAAATACCATTTGTAAAAAAGATGATCCAGAAACTCTTTGCGGCGTTCCTTCAGATGCAAAAGGTCTATACAGTGTTGATTCTAAATATAAGACGATTGAAGCCGGTGCATTTTATGGCAATACTTCAATTACAGATATAGAACTTGGACGAAATATAACAAAATTAAATAACAACAGTCTTGCATTTTCAAGTAATATCAGCAGCATTTCCAGCACTTCATCAAAACTACAGATCGATGCAAATCTTTTTGGTGATCCTTCGGATGGTGCTAAAGTTCCTGATATCAAATTTTATGTATATGCAACGGACTATGAACACTATCTAAAGGAGTGGAGTGATATTCTTGATCCTGTCTATGGAAGTGAGACAGCCAAAGGAATTCTTTCTACCGACAATGGAACGATCATTTATGAAGATGGTGCAAAATACGAAAGATATAAAGAAGGATCAAATACATACTATCGTCTGTTAAAAGTATATGAGAATTCCAAAACTGCTTTTAAGATCAAAGATGGTACAACAAAAATTACAAATGGTGCCTTGGATGAATGCTCGAAACTTGAAATCCTGTATCTGCCATCTGATTTGCAATCCTTTGATTCAGAACTGTTAAACAACTGTAATGCATTGGAAACCGTCATCAATACCGCACCTTCCACTAAAGTTTTCCTTCCTGATGCTTCTGATGGTTCGGTCTTTAACATTGGTGTTGATTATCAGGAATTTACATATGACGATGGTATTGTATACGGAAAAACACTGGATGGTTCTTATACATTATTGAATGTTCCAACGGATTACTCTGGACTCCTAAACCTGAAAAATAATACAACAAAGCTGTATAACAAAGCATTATCCGGCTGTACGGGGGTAGATGGATTTAATGTTCTGGATGATAAAGCACTTACAGAAATCGGTGCTTATTGTTTTGAAGGATGCACATTTATATCGTTTGATGCTTCAAAGCTTACAAACCTTAACCTGATCGGTAAGGCAGCATTTAAAGATTGTATCTATTTAAACAGCATCTATCTTCCGGACCAGCTGCAGACTTTTGAGGACCAGACATTCTATGGATGTACAAGTTTAAAGAAGATATCTGCAAATGGCATTACAGCGATCAAAAATGAAGTGTTTGCTGAATGTATTGAATTGTCAGAATTGGCCGGATTTAACAGCTTAGAAACCATAGGCGATCTTGCATTTTATGACTGTCTGTCTGTGGACGCAATTGTACTTCCTGATAGTGTTTCTAAGATTGGAGAAGAATGCTTTGAAAACTGTTTAAATCTATACAAAATTGTTCTGAATGGAGATATTACAGCAATCAGCCGTTACTGTTTCTATGGATGCCAAAGTCTGACTACGATTGAAATAAGTGAAAAAACAAAAAATACTTTAAAAGTCATTGGAGCAGAAGCATTTGCTGAATGCAGCACTCTAAAAAATCCTGATTTTTCGGAGGTTTCTTCTCTGACTTTGATCGGTAAAGGTGCTTTTAAAAATTGTAATGAATTAGTCAGCATAAAACTTCCACAATCACTGGAGAAACTGACTACAGATACTTTCTCTGGCTGTAATAATCTTTCTGCTTTGCAGTTAAATTCAGAAAACGTTACAGCGATGGAAGGCAGTGTATTTGGAGATACAATCCCTCATTATCTTCATATTCTTGTTAATGAATCTGCACTTGATTCTTATCAAACAGCTTATCAGACAACGCTTGATAAAACATATGGCAGTGGAACAACAAAGAATGTCCTTCGTGTTATTGATCCTAATACAGAATATATCAATGGAATTCGATATGAACTTACAGAAAATGGACGTATTTTAAAAGAAGCACCGGCGGATTTTGAAGGTGAATTTACTGTTTTAGAGGATACGATCAAAATTGATGATGATGCTTTTAACGGCTGTACCAAAATAACAAAACTTATCATTCCTTCAAAAGCGACCGTTGAATTAGGAAAACGTTGTTTTAAAGACTGTACCAGTCTTGAAGGAGTTTATATCTATGGCAATATTCCTTCATGGGAAGAGGAGACATTTATGGGATGCAGCAGTCTGCAAAAAGCAACGATTGGTACCTCGGTATCCACGATTCCAAGAATCGGAACACGTGCATTTAAAGGATGCAGCGGATTATCTGCAGAAGCAGCGGTAAGTATTTATGCACTTGTCAATACGATCGGACAGGAAGCCTTTATGGATTGTACCAATCTTCCATCAATTGGATATGGAACCAATGGTACATTAGGAGAAGCCAGAGCAGCTCTTCAAATCATCGAAGATTCCGCTTTTTGTAATTGCACGAAGTTAAAAACATTTCTGACAACTAAATTTTCAGGGGTTACAACGCTGGGAGATTATGTATTTAAAGGATGTTTGTCTATGACAGCTCCATCTCTTGCAGCCTCCGTTACATCCATCGGAAAGGGATGTTTTATGGATTGTGCGAATCTTAGCTATGTAAGTATTTATGGAGCAATAAAAGAGTATCCAGATGACTGCTTTAAAAATTGTCCAAAATTACAGCGTACTGGTGGTACAGCACTTGCATTTGCAAGTTTACAAAAGATTGGTGATGGAGCTTATGAAGGATGTACTTCCTTATCATCTGCTACAGCCAGCTGGTATCTGGAACGTTATTCAAATCTAAAAGAAATTGGAGATAACGCATTTAAGGGATGTAAAACTCTGCTCGATACAAAGCTTTCAGCAACCGTTACAGCCGTTGGCAGTCATGCATTTGATGGATGCACGAATATGAAATCCTTAACATTTAAAGGAACCACTCCACCACAAATCGGTGCATTTTCGCCAGAAACAATGGCAGATGGATTCCTGTTAAAAGTTCCTGACAGCAAAGAGCAGGATGATAAAGTTTATAAAGACTATTTTGAACGTTTGAAAGATGCTTTGGGAAGCAGCGATAAAGTATATCCAATCCTTGACTCTGTTTCTGATGGTGCAAAAGACAGGAACACACCACAGGTAACAGAGGAAACAGAAACTGATTTGAATACGGAAGACAATTCACAAAATAACGAGGAGATAAATAAATGATCATTGAACAATCAGAACAGGTAATGCGAGAAGTAAAAAAGGTTTTTATCGGAAAAGATGAGATCATAGAAAAAGTTTTAATGACAATCTATGCAGGAGGACATATCCTTCTTGAAGATGCGCCTGGTGTCGGAAAAACTTCTTTAGCACTAGGATTTTCCAGAGCACTTGGAATCTCATACAAACGTATCCAGTTTACTCCGGATACTATGCCGTCCGATATTACAGGATTTAGTATTTATAACAAAAATACGGGAGATCTTGAATATAAACCAGGAGCTGCAAATTGTCATTTGCTTCTGGGAGATGAAATTAACCGTACATCACCGAAAACCCAGTCTGCATTGCTCGAGGTAATGGAAGAAGGAAGTGTAACTGTCGATGGTATCACTCATGTCCTTCCAAAACCATTTATCTGTATTGCCACACAGAACCATTATGGATCTGTCGGAACTCAGGCTCTGCCGGAATCACAGTTAGACCGTTTTATGGTACGCTTAAGCATTGGCTATCCCGGCCGTGACAGTCAGGTTGAGATTCTTAAAAAACGTCGTGGTATCGGTGATATGGATAAAGTACAGGCAAAAATGAACGAGGACGATATCAAAGAGATTCAGGGATATTTATATTCCATTACGATAACGGACGAAATTTTTTATTATATTACAGATCTCTGTGAAGCCACAAGACATTCTCAAATGGTTGAATTAGGAGTAAGTCCTCGTGGCGTTCAGGCTTTGACACAGCTGGTACGTGCCAGAGCTGTTCTAAAAGAACGTGATTATGTGATTCCAGAAGATGTCCAGGCTGTATTTATTGATGTCTGCGCACATCGTCTGGTGATGAAACCGCAGGCAAAGATCGAAGGAATCACTGCTGTAGATGTATTAACGAACATCTTAAAAGAAGTAAAAGCACCATTATTAAGAGGATGAGAGGAATCTTAGAACATTATGAAAAATCATAGAATCTGTTATGGAGTTTTATGTCTTATCTCTTTATTTACATATATCATAGTAAATAATTATATTTCTCTTGCCTTTTTTGCGGTCTTAATGATATTTCCGATCGCATCATTTGCAACACAGAAATTTGCCATTCAGAGTTTTTCGCTTGATATACAGGCAAAGACAAGCTGTTATGTAAATCAGGAGCTGCCGATTAAGATAGAAATTCAAAAGAAAAACTCAATATTAGCTGGTCCGGTTTTTGTTCATCTGGTGTTTGAAAATATTCTGTATGGAAGCAAATACAAACCAATAATTATTTTACAGCCTTCCGAGAAGAAGAACATGCAGTTTACTTATCCTTTGCATATGAAGGACTGTGGAAACACCAAAATTTCTGTTGAATCTGTCAACTGTATGGATCTGCTTGGCCTTTTCCAGACAAAACACCATGTTTCCAAAGTTCTGGAAGTTCTTGTGTATCCTGTTCAAATCCAGTTAAATACTCTGCTTCAGAGAAAGCCGGAGACGATCACGGATGGAGAACTATATGATTATGCGAAACATGGTCAGGATGTAAATGAAGTGTCCGGACTTAGAGATTACACAGAAGGTGATACACCGAGAAGTATTCACTGGAAACTTTCCAGTAAACTTGATAATCTTGTCGTACGTGAATTTGGATATCCTTCAAATTACAATACCTTGATTCTTTACCAGATGGCAAAGACTGTAAATGGTGTAACCATTTCGAACAACTTAAACAATGCTGTGTTATCTTTATGTGCATCATTAAGTTATTCAGTTCTTGAGAAGAATCTTGAACATCAGGTTGGATGTATGTTTCAGGGTGAACTCCATTCAAATCCCGTAACATCGCTTGCAACTTACGATCAGATGGTTCTAAATCTTTTATGCAGCCCAATTGAAGACAATACACACAGTAATGATATGGTTTATCAGATTTTACACGGAAATCTGACTGCAGAATACACAAAGATCATCTACATTACACCAGAGTATGATGAAAGTTCTATCCGACAACTTGCAAGATCGGTGGATCTTACGATCATTCAGCTTGTAGAAGGAAAACTTCCTGAATACATTAATGCAAACGGATACTCTGTTACATCGATCAATATCGATGATTATGAGGAAAAAACACATAATATTTCTATATAAGAAAGACTACACATATGAAAAAAAAGAACAAAAAATTTGTCTATCTCACTGCAGATGGACAGAAAGCACAATATTATAAAACTTCCGGTTATGAGCTTATTCGCCTGATGATCTTGTTATTAACGATGTTATTGTCATTACAAGATCTCATGTATTCAAAAACATGCCTGATCTTTGCTGTTATTGTTGGATTTATGGTTTTGATTATCAGACAGATGTCTCTGACCTCCATGCTATGGACAAAACGAATTGATTTCTTGTTATATCTTGCAGGACTGGTTTGTCTGGCTATATCAAATCTTTCTCTGATTCAGGCGATTTTTGACCTTATGAACCGCTGCATCATTTTATGTAATGTAAGATTTGATCTGTCTCTGGATCGTTTTGCCGCAGATGCAAGAGCCGCATTTGGTTCTATTATTTTATGGGGACTGATTGCTGGCATCATGGCAAGCTTTATTTTCCGTCAGGCTAAGCAGCGCAAGCTCTATGGAACTTTATTATTCCTTGTAGTTACTGTTATCTTTGGACTGATTCTTGGAACATCCAGTATGGTTCTCCCTGTTTTTCTGGCACTGATCAGTATTTCAAATATATTTGTATATGACTGTATTCCAAATCGGGAACTCAATGGTCGTTTCTTTATCTGCAGATGTCTGTCTTTGTTTCTTATGATCTGTCTGCTGTTTATAAGTTCCTTTTATAAACCTTCACAGAATTTACAAGACTGGAAAGATGATGCCAGCCACAAAATAGAAGAAGTGCGTTATGGAAAGGATTCTCTTCCAAAAGGAGAGTTTTCCAAAGCTGATAAGCTTTTAAACGGGAAAGAAAAACGTTTGACTATTGAGATCGACCAGCCACAGGAACTTTACCTCAAAGGATTTGTCGGCGGTTCTTATATGGGGGATCAATGGACAATGTTATCAAACGATCATTTTGAAGGAGATTATGAAGGAATCTTAAACTGGCTTGCGCAAAAGGATTTTGATCCGCTGATGCAGTATGCTTCTTACGAAAAAATCAATGCAAAGCAATCCAAACATCAGTTTACAACAACAAAGATCAACATCACAAATGAAGGAGCTTACCGCAAATACCTGTATCTCCCAATGACGTTGTCTTCCCTTGATGCTTTTCGTGTTTCATCTGACAGGGACTGGAACATTGATTCAAAACGTCTGTTTGGAACATCTGCTTATAAATTCCAGACCGTTCATTATACACAGGATTTAATCGATGCAACTGCAGCCTCCTGGCTTTCAAATACATCGAATACGTCCCAGAAAAACTATCAGCAGGCGGAATCTGTGTATAACAAATTTGTAAATGATTCTTATAAAGATATCGATTCATCCTTGAAAAAAATAATAAAAACAACCTTTTTCAAAGATACTCAAAAAATGGATTTTAAAGAAACAACAACCAGAATCCGTCTGATTTTACGCCAGAAGATAACGTATTCTCAAAGGCCTCAAAATTATCAGGCACAAAAGGACTATGTTACATGGCTGTTAGAAGATGCCAAAGAAGGAAATGCCGTATCTTACGCAACAACTGCAGTTATGGCCTACCGAAGTGCCGGATATCCTGCTAGATACGTGGAAGGATATCATTTGTCAAAAGCTGATGCCGATCAGCTGTCCAAAGATCACAAACATAAAGCTTTTTTGACAACACAGAATGCTCATGCATGGGTTGAAGTTTACCGAAGTGGTATCGGATGGATTCCTGTCGAGGTTGTCCCTGGAATGTATACTGAAACATATTCTACACAGACTGTTCAGGGCAAACCTTCTTACCAGTTAAAATCCAAGAAGGATAAATCCGGTATAAATACAGAGCATGGAAAATCCGGTAAAGCAAAAACAAAAGAGAAGAAGAAGACAGCATCCAATTTTACAGTAAAATATGTCACAACAACACTTTTGATCATGTTGTATCTTATTTTGATTCTCTATCTTATATTAGAACTGCAACGCATGATCCGTCTGTATTTCTGGAATAAAAGCCATGACAATTTGATACCAGCAAATGATTGTGCAGATATTTTAGAACAGTTTTGGAAATTATCTAAGATCAAAGGTGATTACAGTCATCCTTTCAGTTTAGAGCCAGCGATCCTTGCTGTATACCCACAGGTAGACGCTCTTGAATATCGAAGAGCCGTCGAACTGATTCAGAAATCCCGCTTTGGTGGTAAAACTTTAAAAATATATGAACAGCATACATTAACTTGTTTTGTTCATAAAATTTCACATTTATTATGGTTAAAGCAATCAATTTTTGGTAAAATTGCATTAAGATATATTTATATCATACCAAAGAGATAATAAAAAACAGGAGTAACTTATTATGCCAGTATTTGATTTTAGTAACGATACAACTAAGAAACAAGAAGAAGTCGTTTGTACTTATACAACCTTTTCTTCAAATGAAGACCACGCAACCATTGAATGTCCGATTCTCATTCTTTCCAACAAACAAAAGGACTGGGCACATCATTCCTGCGGTGTATTTTCAAATCAGGACAAACAGACAGCCTTTGAGTTTGAAGAAGAAGAAGAAGGTACTGTCATTTCTGATATTTTACGAATCGATGCCCGTTTTGTAAGTCTGATCAAATGGCTTGGAGAAAATCACATCCATGTGCGCCTGTCTGGAGAAAATACTTCCGAAGGTTATTGTGTATACAAGATTCGAGAGATCGCATTTGGCGGTGGTACAAAATTATCTGCAGAAGATGGTTTTCTTCAATTTATGATCGAACGATTATTCCAAAGTGATGCCCCAGAAGATACGCCTTCTGAAGAGAATCAGGATGAAATGGGTGACGACATGAAACTCACAAGTATTCAGAGCATTACTGATTTTATGACATGTGCTGGCCGCACACTGCCGGATAATATTCGATTATGGGCAAGACGAAATCTTGCCGTTGCACGTTCTCATGAAGTTTCACAGGAAGAGAGAAGACACGCCCAGCGTGCACTATCAATCATGATGAACATTCAGTGGAAGAGTGATTATTTTAAAGCAATCGATCCTGATGAAGCCAGAAAGATCCTTGATGAAGAACTTTATGGTATGGAACGTGTCAAACAAAGAATTATTGAAACGATCATTCAGATCAACCGTACACATACATTGCCAGCATACGGACTGTTATTAGTAGGACCTGCCGGAACTGGAAAATCTCAGATCGCATATGCCGTTGCAAGAATCTTAAAACTTCCATGGACAACGCTTGATATGAGTTCGATCAATGATCCGGAACAGCTTACCGGAAGTTCCAGAATTTATGCAAATGCAAAGCCTGGAATCATTATGGATGCATTTTCCATGGCAGGAGAGTCAAACCTCGTATTTATCATCAACGAGCTAGATAAAGCAAACTCTGGAAAAGGAAATGGAAATCCTGCAGATGTATTATTGACATTGCTTGATAACCTTGGATTTACAGACAACTATATGGAATGTATGATCCCGACAGTCGGTGTTTATCCAATCGCCACAGCGAATGAAAAAGATCAGATCAGTGCACCTTTGATGTCTCGTTTTGCGGTCATTGATATTCCTGATTATACACCAGAGGAGAAGAAGGCTATTTTCTCAAGATTTGCACTTCCAAAGATCTTAAAACGTATGGGATTAAAAGATAATGAATGTATTATGACAGATGAAGCATTAGATACTGTAATTGAGTTGTATTCTGAAACAACCGGAATCAGGGATTTAGAACAGGCGGCTGAACATATTGCAGCCAATGCATTATATCAGATTGAAGTTCATCATGTATCCAGTGTGACATTTGATGGCAAAATGGTAAGAGATTTATTATTATAATAGAATAGAATACACATATTTGACGAAGTATCAAAATTAATGGTATAGTAAATACCAGACATAACAAATAATCAAAAACCAAACGGAGGTTATGATATGGACATGGAAAAAATCTATTTAACTATGAAACGTACTGGAGCCGGCAACATCGTTCTTGGAATCTTATCCATTTGTTTAGGACTTGCATCAGGAATCATGCTGATCGTAACTGGTGCGAATCTGTTAAAGAAAAAGAAGCATCTTAGTTTTTAAGTCTTGATCTGAATTTATTTGAACATTATTGAAGAGGAACATTTTAGATTTTATTTTAAAGTGTTCCTTTTTATTTTTGTAAAAAGTAAGATTTCTTGATTTGCATATAGAAAGAGAGGTTTCTTATCCGAGATCAATCTATACGCAAAATACCGATTTAAATTATAGATTGGTAAAAAAGAATATAGAAGCCGGTAAAAATCCGGCTTCTCTCGGTATTTTTATGAATTTACACTCTTTGTAGATTTATTTTAATTTTGTTTTAAATAATTCCAACTGCTAGTCCAATCAACCTTACGATCAAAGCTGCCACCCAGGCGATCACGCATTGCCATAATACAAGACTGACTGCCCACCTTGTTCCAAGTTCTCGTTTAACAGATGCGATCGCTGCAACACATGGACTGTAAAGCAAACTAAATACCAATAATGATGCGGCTGCTAACGGTGTGATCGCATTCGTGATATTTCCCCCAAATAACACTCCTAAAGTTGAAACTACACTTTCCTTCGCCATAAATCCACTGATCAATGATGTTGCGATTCTCCAGTCTCCTAATCCTAATGGTGAAAATACTGGTGCTAAGAATCCAGCCACCATTGCTAACATACTGTGCGCAGAATCTTCCACCATATTTAACTGCAGATCAAAACGCTGTAAAAACCATACCACGATCGTTGCTACTAAGATTACGGAAAATGCCTTCTGTAAGAAATCTTTTGCTTTCTCCCATAATAACTGTGTTACATTCTTAACTCCAGGAAGTCTGTAATTTGGTAATTCCATTACAAAAGGTACAGGTTCTCCTTTAAATAAAGTTCCCTTATATAAAAATGCGATTAAAATTCCAATGATAATTCCTAATATATACAGTCCTGCCATAATCAACCCGCCATGTTTTGGGAAAAATGCATTTACAAAGAAAGCATATATTGGAAGTTTCGCTGTACAACTCATAAATGGTGTTAAAAGAATCGTCATCTTGCGATCCCTCTCACTTGTCAGTGTTCTTGTTGCCATAACTGCAGGAACTGTACATCCAAACCCAATCAGCATTGGGACAATACTTCGCCCGGAAAGACCGATCTTACGAAGCAATTTATCCATGACAAATGCAACTCTTGCAATATACCCACTGTCTTCCATCAACGATAAAAAGAAAAATAAGGTTACAATGATCGGTAAAAAACTTAAAACACTTCCTACCCCGGTAAAAATACCATCGATCACAAGACTGTGAATTGCAGGATTTACATGTGCTGCAGCTAATGCCTGATCTGCAGCTGCTGAAATTTTGTCGATTCCCATCTCAAGCAATCCTTGCAGCCATGCACCAATGACATTAAATGTTAAGTAAAATACCAAAACCATAATCCCTATAAAACATGGAATGGCTGTATATTTTCCTGTTAAAATACGATCGATCTTTTCACTTCTTATGCGTTCTTTGCTTTCTTTTGGCTTTACAACGGTCTGTTCACACAGATGTTCTATAAAATCAAATCTCATATCCGCAATTGCCGCACTTCGATCCAAATGACGTTCTGCCTCCATCTGGCAGACGATGTGTTCCAGCATTTCCATCTCATTTTGTTCAAGTTTCAATTGCTCTAAGATCAATGGATCTCCCTCAATTGCCTTTGTCGCTGCAAATCTCACTGGTATATCTGCTTTCTCTGCGTGATCTTCAATCAAATGAATCACTGCATGAATGCATCGATGCACAGCGCCATCATGATCTTCTTTATTGCAAAAATCCTGTCTTAGCGGCCGTTCCTGATATTTGGCAATATGAATTGCATGTTTGACAAGTTCATCAACGCCCTCATTCTTTGCTGCTGAAATCGGTATCACTGGAACTCCAAGCATTGCCTCCATCTCATTTACATTGATAGATCCTTGATTGCCAGTCACTTCATCCATCATATTTAATGCAATCACCATTGGAATATCCATCTCTAGTAACTGCATTGTAAGATAGAGATTACGTTCAATGTTGGTTGCATCTACAATATTAATAAGAGCCTTTGGTTTATCATCTAATACAAAATTCCTGGAAACAATTTCTTCACTGCTGTATGGTGACATAGAATAGATTCCTGGAAGATCTGTTACATTGGTCTTAGGATAACCTTTAATTGATCCATCCTTCCGGTCAACCGTAACTCCCGGAAAATTACCGACATGTTGATTCGCTCCAGTCAGCTGATTAAATAATGTAGTCTTTCCGCAGTTCTGATTTCCTACCAGCGCATAAGTTAATATTGCACCTTCTGGAAGCGGATGTTCATTTTCCTTCGAATGATATTTTCCTTCTTCTCCAAGCCCTGGGTGTTCAGAAACCTTCATATGATCTGTATTCTTATGATCTGTGTTCGTCTTTGTGACACGCGAAATCTCTATCTGATCTGCTTCTTCTAAACGTAATGTGAGTTCATAACCATGAAGTTGTATCTCCATGGGATCACCCATCGGTGCAAATTTTACAACGGTTACTTCTACCCCTGGGATCATCCCCATATCAAGAAAATGCTGCCTTAACGCTCCTTGTCCTCCGACACTTTCAATGACAGCACTTTCTCCAATTTGTAATTGCTTTAATGTCATATTCTTATCCTTTATCTTCTCGTCTTTTGTTTCTTTTATCCTTTGGATGTTTCATGATCCATACAGAGTATATTGTATCATATTTTTGATAATTTTTCTCAATAAGATATTTATTTTAGCAAAAAACAGCAGAAATTCTGCCCGCATATCGCAAAATTCCTGCTATTTTATATAACAATATTGATTTTAATAATAATATTTAGTCGGTTTATACCGAAAATATTATAACAATATTTGTTTTTTATTCAATGCCTGTTACTTTGTAATCTTTATCTTCAACTGTCTGTGTTAAAACATCATCAGATACTTCATTTGTCATAGAAACAACGGCTGTTCCTTCTTCATGACTTACTACAGCTTCTTCCACACCATCTAAAGCTTCTAATGCTTTCTTTACTGTAGCCTCACAGTGTCCACACATCATTCCTTCGATCTTCATTGTTTTCTTCATTGTAATTTCCTCCTGTTTTGTTGTTGTATTTTGAACCTGAATTTCTTCAAGTACTACACTGTTTTTGATTTTCTTATCTCTGTTTGCATCATGCATTTTAAAGAAGTTTAATCGTAATGCATTGGTAACAACACAGAAACTTGATAAGCTCATTGCCGCTGCACCAAACATTGGATTTAGTTTCCATCCAAGTAACATATACCATGCACCTGCAGCTAATGGAATTCCAATGATATTATAGATAAAGGCCCAGAATAAGTTCTCATGAATATTCTTAAGTGTTGCACGGCTCAAACGAATGGCTGCCGGTACATCACTTAAACGGCTTTTCATTAAGACAACATCAGCCGCATCAATTGCAATATCAGTTCCTGCACCAATGGCAATTCCCATATCGGCTCTTGTAAGCGCTGGTGCATCATTGATACCATCACCAACCATTGCAACTTTTCCTTTTTCTTTTAAGTCACGAATGACGCTTTCTTTTCCTTCTGGTAAGACTCCGGCGATTACCTGGTCAACGCCTGCCTGTTCCCCGATAGCTTTTGCAGTACGTTCATTATCTCCAGTTAACATGACAACACGGATTCCCATGTTCTGAAGTTCTTTCACTGCCTGAGGACTGTCTTCTTTGATCACGTCAGCAACAGCAATAATACCGATCAGCTGATCATCACAGGCAAAGAATAAAGGTGTCTTTCCCTGATTGGCAAGTTCTTCGGATTTCTTGATCATAGATACTGGAATTGTTGCATATTTCTCAATAAATCTCTGATTACCACCATAAATTGTTTCGTTTTCAATCTTCCCAGAAAGACCATTTCCTGCAACCGCCTGGAAGTCTTTGATCTCAAGATTATCACTAAGATTTATTTCTTCTGCTTTTTGTAAGATTGCATGTGCGAGAGGATGCTCACTCTTTTTCTCTAAAGCATACGCCATAGAAAGAAGTTCCTCTTCACTGATACCCTCTACAGGTACCATATCTGTCACCTGTGGTTTTCCACTTGTGATCGTTCCTGTTTTATCTAAGGCAACAATCTGTGTCTTTCCTGTTTCTTCTAAGGATACGGCTGTCTTAAACATGATTCCATGTTTAGCACCCATTCCATTTCCTACCATGATCGCTACTGGTGTTGCAAGTCCTAAAGCACAAGGGCAGCTGATCACTAAGACGGAAATACCTCTTGCAAGTGCAAATCCAAAACTCTGTCCAACAAGCAGCCAAATGATCATTGTTGCGATTGCAATACAGATAACCGTTGGGACGAAAATTCCTGATACTTTATCTGCAACTTTCGCAATCGGTGCTTTGGTTGCGGCTGCATCACTAACCATCTGAATGATCTGAGAAAGCGTTGTATCTTCCCCAACTCTTGTTGCTTCACATTTTAAATAACCAGAGGTGTTTAATGTCGCAGCGGATACTGCATCTCCTTCTTTTTTGTCTACAGGAATACTTTCTCCTGTTAAGGCGGATTCATTTAACGCACTGTTTCCTTCGATAATCATACCATCTACTGGTATATTCTCTCCAGGTTTTACAACAAAGATATCTCCCTGATGTACCTGTTCGATCCCGACTTCCATTTCCTGTCCATTACGGATCACAACGGCTGTCTTTGGTGCGAGTTTCATCAAACTCTTTAATGCATCTGTCGTTTTCCCTTTAGATCTTGCTTCTAACATCTTACCAACCGTGATCAGTGTTAAGATCATAGCTGCAGATTCAAAATAGAATTCATGCATATATTTCATAACAGCATCCATATTTTGATGCATCTGAGCATCTGTCATGGCAAATAAAACGTAAACACTGTATCCATAAGAAGCTGCTGATCCTAAAGCAACCAGAGTATCCATATTCGGTGCTTTATGGAATAAGCTCTTAAATCCACTGATGAAGAACTTCTGGTTAATGACCATGATCACCGTTGTAAATAACAGCTGGATCAGCCCCATTGCTACATGGTTTCCATCTAAAATCTTAGGAATTGGCCAGTTCCACATCATATGTCCCATTGACAGATACATAAGTGGGATCAAAAAACACAACGATGCGATCAGACGTTTCTTTAAGACGGGAGTTTCTCTGTCTTTTAATAAATCTGCATCCGAAGAACTGCTCTGTGTCTGTTCTCCTTTTTTCTTTGCTCCATATCCGGCATCTTCCACTGCTTTAATGATTGCAGACGGATCTGCGGTTCCTTCAACACCCATTGAGTTTGTCAGCAGGCTTACAGAGCAGGATGTCACTCCCTCTACACTGGAAACCGCTTTCTCTACGCGTGTGCTGCAGGCAGCACAACTCATGCCAGTCACTTGATATTGTTCCATGGTTTCCTTTCCTTTCATTTTGGGTTTATTAAATTGTTATTTCATTAGTTTTTGTAAAACTTTTACTAACTCATCGATTGTTTCATCTTTGCCTTCTCTGATATCTTCTGCCACGCAGGTTCTGATATGATTAGCAAGAAGAACTTTATTGAAACTGTTCAATGCTGCATTAACAGCTGATACCTGAATTAATACGTCAGTACAATAAGTATCGTTCTCTATCATCTTTTTTATTCCTCGGACCTGACCTTCAATGCGGCTTAGACGATTGATCAGGTCTCTATATTCTTTGTCGGAACGTTCTTTTGTCTTGTGATGACAACAACATTCTTTTTGTTCTTCCATTGTAATTACCTCCTTTACGATTGGTATTATATACCCTATTGGGGTATATTGCAAGTTTTTTATTTGAGAAAAAGTTGCAATTATATAGCTAAGCCTATTTTACAATTTTAAAAATATATGAAACTATGATAAGATCATTGATAAAATCCCTAAAATAGCATATAATAATTTTAGGGATTAATTATGAGACTTAGGAGGTGATATTATGATTACAACAACGGCAACTGATATTCAGAACAACTTTGGGAAATATTTAAAAGCTGTTCAAGAAGGTAATGAAATCATTATTTTAAAAAAAGGAAAAGAAGTCGCCAGATTGATTTCAAAAGACACAGGTATTTCTTTTTTAACAGATTCTCTAACTGGAATTCTAAAAAACGATTATAACGAAAAGGTTATTCGTGCAGAAAGGATCGCAGAAAAATATGAAAATATTGATTGATACAAATGTAATTCTTGATGTATTATGCGACAGAACTGATTTTGTTGAAAACTCTTCAAAAATCTGGAAATTATGCGAAGTTGAAAAGATTGATGGCTATATTTCAGCATTATCTATTCCGAATATTGTTTATATTCTAAGAAAAGAGTTAACACCAGAAAAAACGCAGCAGATTATTGAGCAGTTATTTATGATTTTTCATATTGCCGATCTAAAGTCTTCTGATATAAGGAAAGCTGCAAACATGAAAACTTCCGATTATGAAGATGCGATTCAAATGGTATGCGCACAACGAATGAAGGTAGATTTTATTGTAACTCGTAATATTAAGGATTTCATCGAAAGTAAAGTACCTGCTATGAAACCAGACGAATTATTAGAACGTATATAAAAAGGAGGCATTCCACAAAGTGTGGTGCCTCCTTTTTATTATATTAAATTAATCTTCTTTTTCAACCTTACGATTTTCTCTATTTGCAATCTCTTCTTTGATTCCAGCTAAGAAGTCATCTAACTTCATCTGTCCTTCATCACCTTTGAATCGGCTTCTTACAGATACAGCTTCGTTTTCTTCTTCTTTTCCACCAACAACTAACATGTATGGGATCTTCTGAAGCTGTGCTTCACGGATCTTGTATCCCATCTTTTCAGCTCTTGTATCGATGTCTGCACGGATTCCTGCAGCTTTTAATGTATCAAGTACTTTTGTAGCATAATCTAAATGCTTATCAGAGATAGGGATCACTTCAACCTGTACTGGAGCTAACCATGTAGGGAAAGCACCTGCAAAATGCTCGATTAAGATACCGATGAAACGTTCAATAGATCCAAATGCAACACGGTGGATCATGATTGGACGATGTTTCTCTCCATCAGCTCCTGTGTAGTGAAGATCGAATCGTAATGGAAGCTGGAAGTCAAGCTGGATTGTTCCACACTGCCATGTTCTTCCGATAGAATCCTCTAAGTGGAAGTCGATCTTAGGTCCGTAGAAAGCTCCGTCTCCTTCATTTACTACATAATCAAGTCCAAGATCATCTAGGGCTGCACGAAGTGATTCTGTTGCAAGTTCCCAATCTTCATCGCTTCCCATGCTGTCATCTGGACGTGTAGAAAGTTCTACATGGTATTTAAATCCAAATAAGTTATATACCTGATCGATCAGTCCAGCAACACCTTTGATCTCGTCTTTGATCTGATCTGGTGTCATAAAGATATGAGCATCATCCTGTGTAAAGCAGCGAACACGCATTAATCCGTGTAACTGACCTGATTTTTCATGACGATGTACTAATCCTAACTCACCCATTCTTAATGGAAGATCTCTATAAGAACGTGGTTCAGAATCATAAACAAGAACTCCACCTGGGCAGTTCATAGGTTTGATCGCGAAATCCTGTTCATCAATGACTGTTGTATACATATTTTCTTTGTAATGATCCCAATGTCCTGATGTTTCCCATAAGTGACGGCTTAACATGATAGGTGTTGAGATTTCAACATATCCAGCCTTCTGATGGATTTCACGCCAGTAATCTAACAATGTATTTTTAAGAACCATACCTTTTGGAAGGAAGAATGGGAATCCAGGTCCTTCTTCTCTCATCATAAACAGACCAAGTTCTTTTCCAAGTTTACGATGATCACGTTTTCTAGCCTCTTCCATCATTGTAAGGTATGCATCTAATTCTGCTTTCTTTGTAAATGCAGTACCATAGATTCTTGTAAGCATCTGATTATGCTCATCTCCACGCCAGTAAGCACCTGCAATACTTGTAAGTTTAAATGCTTTGACTGGTTTTGTAGTCATTAAGTGAGGTCCTGCACAAAGATCAACGAATTCTCCCTGCTGATAGAAGCTGATCACGGAATCTTCTGGAAGATCTTCGATCAGTTCCACTTTGTAAGGTTCGTTTCTTTCTTTCATAAATGCGATTGCTTCATCTCTAGGTTTTGTAAAGCTTGTGATCTCAAGATTTTCTTTGACGATCTTCTTCATTTCTTTCTCAATCTTTTCAAGGTCTTCCTGTGTAAATGGAGTATCTTTCTCCATATCATAGTAGAAACCATTATCGATAGAAGGTCCAATCGCAAGTTTTGTTTCTGGGTACAGACGTTTTACTGCCTGAGCTAAAATATGAGATGCTGTATGACGGAATGCATGTTTTCCTTCATCAGAATCAAATGTTAAGATATTTAATTCACAATCTTTGTCGATCACAGTTCTAAGGTCAACAACTTCTCCATCAACCTCACCTGCGCAGGCAACTCTTGCCAGTCCTTCACTGATATCTTTGGCAATATCAATGACAGACATGTTGTTTTCATACTCTTTTACAGATCCATCTTTTAATGTAATCTTCATCTTTCTTGTTCATCCTTTCTTGATATATAACGTTTTATTTATCCCATTAAAAATCTTATATAAATACAAATCTTACGAGCATATTTTATATAAAATTAGTCATAGAAATAAAAAATCCCATGGACTAATAAAAATCCATGGGACGAGTTATCGCGGTTCCACCCTGGTTATCTGTTTCATATTCTTCTAATAAAATAATAAATTCCAGAAACAGATCACTTAATCGACGATTAACGGTGTCAGCCGGGCTGGTTTGCAGCCACTCCGAGGTGGTCTTCCTTTGTTTGTCTGCTTAGGATACTTTCAGCAAATATATCCCTCTCTGGAAGCTTTCCACAAAGTACTCTTCTCATCAACGTTTTGTTCTTTTTGATTTCTTGTAAATTATAGCATTGTGGTCTTATAAAATCAATGGGAAAATAAAATTTCTTTTTGAAACATTTCTCTTTCCTTACTTTTAATATCTATCATTATAATTGATTCATCAACTGATATGCATCATTCACAACAGCTGCTGCCCATTCACCGCCAACGCAATAATGCTTATTCACGGCCTGCGCAGAAGTACCACAATAATAACTTCCACCTGGTGTCAGGTATTTCTCATGTAAAGTCTTAGCCGTTGTAAGAAGTCCTTCTTCTTTGGTTGCCTTATTAATTCCTTTGGCACTGTCAGAGGTTACACCATATCCAGTCAGATTATTATCTTCCCTTGCACGTCTGCTTGTTCCCCATGCACTTTCATGCGCTGCAATTCCCATTAAAAAGACTGCATTCACATGATATTTTTCTTCTGCTTTTACATAGGCTTTCGCATCCGCATAAAGAGCCGTTCCCTCTAACATATGTTTTGCATCATCTACCGTAATATGACTTAATAAACTTACATTATTCGGATTAAAATATCTTGTCTGTTTTTCTTTGGAAATCTGCTTTCTTAGTTGTTTGATCTGTTTATTAATTTTTTTGATCTTTTGTTCCATTGGTTTTATCGGAAGAATCTTTTTATTCTTCAAATACTGATTTAAATTACAATTGTCGTTCTTATCAAGTAAACTTTCAAAATCTGGATGGTTGATTCCAAATACATATTTACCCGCAATATTTCTTAGTTGTTTATCTCCAAATAAATCCGCGAGTTCATAAAGATCATCTCTCATAGTTTCATCTTTTTTTGATATTTTGATCGCAGGCGTAATTTCCTGTCCATATAATGCGACCTCTGCCTTAGAACTTGCTGTATATTTCTTATAAAATGCTTTGACAGCTTCGCTCTTTTTCGTTTCCAGTTGTATCTGGCTGGAAATTTTGGATCTTTTTTTCTCTAATTTCGTAATCTTTGCTTCTTTGGCTGAAATTCTGCTTTGAATCGCTGATGAGCTGGTTTTGCTTACCACCTGTGTCGGCATTGGAACGACTTTTTCCTGATCAGTTTTCTTAGATTTTGTATCTTTCTTCTTTGAGGATTTCTTTGTATCTTTTGTCTTCTTTGTAGATGTTTTTTCTTTTGTCGTCTGTGTTGTGTCCTGTGTGGTTATTTCTTGTTCTACCTGTGTTGTTTGTGTATCGTCCGCTGCATAAACTGGCATTACAGACATTGCCATAATTGAGCATACAAATGCTGCCATAATCTTACGTCTCATGATTGTTCCTCCTTATGTCGCTGCATTCTGCTTATGATACTTTCTATATTCTAATACTCAAATTTTCTCTGGTAATTTCTACCTTACTCCTTTTTATACAAAAATTCAAGCACGCTTTTGCGTACTTGACGTAAAGTTCCATATGATTACTTTTTCTTCCATAAAAAGCATCCTTTTTCATGAGAATAAATGACTCCAACAGCTTGAAGATAAGAATAAATGATCGTTGTTCCGACGAATTTCATTCCTCGTTTTTTTAAATCTTTTGATATCTTATCTGAAAGTTCCGATGATGTTTTGCCTGTTTCATAGATTACTTCATTCTCTGTAAACTGCCATAAATAATTTGAAAAACTTCCGTATTCCTCCTGAATCTTAAGAAAAATCTGTGCATTCGTAACTGCTGCTAATATTTTCCTCTGATTTCTTATGATTTTTTCATTTTCCTTTAACTGAGCCTGTTTATTTTCGTCATACGCACTTATCTTATATACATCAAAACCATCAAACGCTTCCCTGAATGCTTCTCTCTTATTTAACACACACTCCCAGGATAAACCTGCCTGAAAGGATTCTAAAATAAGCATTTCAAACAATTTATGGTCATCATAAACAGGGACTCCCCATTCTTTATCATGATAATCTATGTATAACTGATTCTTTGGATTTGCCCAGCAGCATCTGTCTTTTCCATCTTGATATTTCATAGAAATCTGCTCCTCCGCTAATTTATATTTTATTTAAAATCCACATTCACAACCGCAATCTCAGCTTTCGTTCCAACCCTCATATTCGGGCCAAATAAGCCGACTCCTGAGGTTACGATCTGGTGTGTATTCCCAACCTTGCGGTATCCATATGGATTCTTCCAGAATAAATGAATTGTTAAATTCCCTGGGAACATCTGGCCATCATGAGTATGTCCGCAAAGATCAAGATCGACCCCTGCTTTATTTAACGCTTCCTGCTGCCTTGGCTCATGATCCAAGACGATCACAGGTTTCTTAAGATCCATTCCGTTTACAAGTTCTTTTGGAGTCTTACGTCTATTGATTCCACGTCCGACTCTCTCGGCATCTGGTCTTCCATACAGATAGAAACTCTGATCAATACAGACAGATTCATCTCTTAATAACTTCATTCCAGCCTTTTTCACAAATTCATCCATTCTTGGGTCGCTAACCTTTTTCTCCCGGCTGCTGCCAAATGTAAATCCTGCAAGAATCTTTTCATCAATATCATGATTTCCATAA
>CAJMOO010000002.1 GCA_905215045.1 uncultured bacterium
ACTGAGCAAAGATCTTCTCAGATGTCTCAGGCATATATGGTGATAATAAAGATGCACCAATTGTGATTCCTTCAACAAGGTTGTATAAAACAGTAGCCAGACGGTCTTTTGAAGCTTCGTCTTTTGCTAATACCCAAGGCATAGTCTCATCAATATAACGGTTGCAGCGACGGAATAAGTTAAAGATCTCAGTCATTGAATCTGCAACACGAAGGTCAGCCATCTTCTCAGCAACTTTATCTCTTGTACCTGTCACAACGGCTTTCAGATCATCATCATAATCTCCTACAACACCCTTGTCTTCTACGATTCCTCCAAAATATTTGTTGGACATAGAAATCGTACGGTTTACAAGGTTACCAAGAATATTTGCAAGGTCAGAGTTCATACGCTCGATCATCAATTCCCATGAGATCACACCATCACGTTCGAAAGGCATTTCATGAAGAACGAAATAACGCACTGCGTCAACTCCGAAGAAGTCAACCAGATCATCTGCGTATAAAACGTTACCTTTGGATTTACTCATCTTACCATCGCCCTGAAGCAGCCAAGGATGTCCAAATACCTGTTTAGGAAGTGGAAGATCTAACGCCATCAGGATGATTGGCCAGTAGATTGTATGGAAACGGATGATATCCTTACCGATCAGGTGAAGATCAGCAGGCCAGAACTTGTTAAACTTGTCTGAGCTGTTTCCATCACAGTCATAACCAATACCTGTGATATAGTTTGTTAATGCATCTAACCATACATAAACGATGTGTCCTTCATCAAAGTCAACTGGGATTCCCCATGAAAATGATGTTCTTGAAACACACAGATCCTGAAGTCCTGGAAGAAGGAAGTTGTTCATCATCTCATTCTTACGGGATTCTGGCTGAATAAATTCAGGATGTGTATTGATGTGTTCAATCAGACGGTCTGCATATTTGCTTAATTTTAAGAAATAAGCTTCTTCTTTTGCAGGTTGTACTGGACGTCCGCAGTCAGGACATTTACCATCTACTAACTGGCTCTCTGTGAAGAAAGATTCACAAGGTGTACAGTATAAACCTTCGTATTCACCTTTGTAGATATCTCCCTGTTCATATAATTTCTTAAAAATCTTCTGAACCTGTTTCTCGTGATCTTCATCAGTTGTTCTGATAAAACGGTCATAAGAAGTGTTCATAAGATCCCAGATTCTCTTGATTTCTCCGGCAACATCATCAACGAATTCTTTTGGTGTTACCCCTTTTTCTTCTGCTTTTAATTCTACTTTCTGGCCATGTTCGTCAGTTCCTGTCTGGAAAAATACGTCATAGCCTTCCATTCTTTTATATCGAGCAATACTGTCTGCCAGGATGATCTCATATGTGTTACCGATATGAGGTTTTCCGGAAGTATAAGTAATTGCAGTCGTAATATAATATGGTTTCTTACTCATAATGATCCTCCGATTTTCTGTTTCTATCCTTATAATTATAGTACATCTTGTGCGGATAGTCTATTTTTTTTCTTTAAAAAATAAGATATTAACAAGTGTTTATTTGGAGGTAGAAATGGAATTTGCAGGGAGATTGAAAAAGATCAGAATAAAGTTGATCATGATTGGAATTTGTCTGATATTTCTAGGAGGATATAGTCTGATCCAAGAATGGAAAGATCAAAAAAAGAATACAACAAAAAAAGTATTTGATCAGTATACGGATGCGTTTTTTAAAGAAAATATATCAACAAATGAGATCACGATGCATTTCTTTTTAGAAAATCCAGAAAAATATAGATTAGAACAACCAAAAAATCTTTATCCATCCATGAATCAGGGAAGTGTCTTGAATGAAAAAATTAAAATTTCAAAAGAAATTGAGAAGTTAAAAAAATTTAAACAAAAGGAATTGACGAAAAAACAGCAAAATACATATATGGTTTTGATGGATTATTTAAGAAGACAGAAAAATCTTTCGATGTATCCGTATTATGAAAGAATCCTTGGGAAAACATCTGGGCAGCAGGCACAGATTCTTCTGACATTAAGTGAATATCGTCTGAAAAATGAGAAAGATATCAAAAGCTATTTTCAATTATTGAAGGGACTGGATGGATATTTTGATTCACTGATCGAATACAGCAAGGAACAGGTAAAGAGAAATTTATTCCTATCTGACCAGTCTTTAAAAGAAGTATTGCAGCAGATTCAGAATGTCATAAAGCAAAAAGAAAACAATATGTTGGTTGCAACATTTAATTTAAGAATTGCAGATATTAAAGGAATTAATGCAGCTAAGAAAAAGAAATACTGCAGAGAAAATAAGAAATTGATCGGTACAAAGGTGCTGCCTGCTTATGAAAAATTATATTCCCATTTGCAGGCATTAAATGGAAATGGGAAAAATGAAAATGGTCTGTATTATTATAAAAATGGAAAAGAATATTATAAAGTATTGGTTGCACAGAAAACAGGATCAGATAAAACGATAGAAGAAATGATCGAAATCAGTGATCGATCCATTGAAAAATGCCTTCGAAAACTTATAAAATTGCAAAAAAAGTATCCAAATATCATAAATGAATATAGAAATCATAAAAAAAATATAAAAATTGTGCAAAATCCACAAAATATACTTAACAAACTAAGGCAAAAGATGGTAAAATATTATCCAAAGGCACCAAAAGTTAGCTGTAAAATAAAATATGTGCACAAAACCATGGAAGAATATACCAGTCCTGCGTTCTATATGGTACCAGAGATTGATTCTTACAAGGAGAATGTAATTTACATTAATAAGGCACAGACTGCAGAGTTATATCCAACTTTGGCACATGAAGGATACCCAGGACATTTATACCAGAATGTATATTATGCGGCAAGGAACGATGATCCAGTGCGCTATCTGCTTGATTATCCTGGATATTCAGAAGGATATGCAACGTATGTAGAAGTTTTTAGTTACAGTATGATGGATGCTGAAGGATATGGCGATATTTATCAACAGATGAATATGGAGATGTACGAG
Source organism: uncultured bacterium (assembly GCA_905215045.1). Next base: position 3,000 of record CAJMOO010000002.1, read on the forward strand.
TACAATCTGGCACTTTGTTCAAGAGTTGATCTTGGAGTTCATTATGAAGGATGGAAGAAGAAAGATGTCAGGGCGTATTTAAGATCATTTGGAATGGAGAAGTCTCAGGCAGATGAATTATTTCAGATGATCATCGAGAATCCTGCAAATTATTTGTCTTATTATATCGGTTATCAGGAGTTTCATGAGCTTTTGACAGATTATAAGAACAAGGCAGGAAAACAATATAACTTGAAAGCGTACCACACAGAGATTTTAGATGCAGGCCCTTGTAGTTTTGACATTTTGAGAAGACGCATCGAAAGCAACCTATGAATGGAGGAGTAACTTATGTCAACAAAAGCTTATTACACACATGAAGAAATCGGAAAAGGAAAGCCTGGATTTTCAAAAACAAGATCCATTATTGAAGCAGCATTCTATGGAAATAACGTTGTAGAAGTAAAAGATTTAAAGCAGGCTTATGAATTAGCAAAGAATTCGCCTGGAACGATCGTTACAGATATGCCAGTATATAAACCAGAAGCGATTGGTTTAGATGAGGGGTCCAAAGTTCTATTATTTAATGATGGATCAGTGACTGGACGCTGTGCAGCCGCAAGAAGAATTTCCAGTGAACCTGGTGTCGATATAAATGATCTGGATTTAAAATTAATGGATGCGATCTATGATACAAGATGGACAACAATGTACCATGCACAGGTATATATCGGATTAGATCCTGAATTTATGGTAAAAGCACATCTTTTAATTCCAGAAGGAGAAGAAAATATCTTATATTCCTGGATGTTAAATTTCCAGTACATGAATCCTAAATACAATGAAATGTACAAAAACTCACAGCCAATTGCAGATGAGACAGATATCTATATCTTCTCAGATCCACAGTGGACACATGAAGAACATCCATTAGGATTAACATACTTTAATACAGATACAAACTGTGCCGCACTTCTTGGTATGAAATACTTTGGAGAACACAAGAAAGGTACATTAACCATTGCATGGGCAATCGCAAACCGTAACGGATATGCTTCCTGCCATGGTGGACAGAAAGAATTCAAATTAGATAATGGAGAGAAATTCGTAGCATCTTTCTTCGGATTATCAGGATCAGGAAAATCCACATTAACACATGCAACACATAACAACAAATACGAAGAGATTCAGGTTCTGCATGATGATGCATTTATCATTAACACAGAAACAGGTGCATCTATCGCAATGGAACCAACATATTTTGATAAGACAGCGGACTATCCAACAGGATGCCCTGATAATAAATTCTTATTAACAGCACAGAACTGTTCTGCAACAAGAGACAGCGAAGGAAAAGTCGTTCTTGTCACAGAAGATATCCGTAACGGAAATGGCCGTGCGATCAAATCCAAATTATGGTCACCAAACCGTGTAGATAAGATCAATGACCCAGTTAATGCAATCTTCTGGATCATGAAAGACCCAACAATCCCACCAATCGTTAAGATCAAAGGAGCTTCTTTAGCATCCGTTATGGGAGCAACTCTTGCAACAAAACGAAGCAGTGCGGAACGTCTGGCACCTGGAGTAGATCCAAACCGTCTGGTTGTAGAACCATACGCAAACCCATTTAGAACATATCCTCTTGTAAATGACTACAAGAAATTTAGAAAACTTGTAAAAGAAAGAAATGTAGACTGCTACATCATCAACACAGGAGATTTCATGGGTAAAGATATCAAACCTGCAACAACAATTTCCGCAATTGAGCAGGTCGTAGAAGGAACTGGAGAATTCAAACAGTGGGGACCATTTACAGATATCGAAGTGCTTGAAATGGAAGGATATGTTTCAGACTTCAGCGATATGAACTATGTTGAAACACTGAAAGCAAGAATGACAGACAGATTAAACTTCGTCTTCGAGAAAGACGTAGAAGATGGTGGATACAATGCACTGCCAACACAGGCGAAAGAAGCATTAGCAAAAGTAATCGGTGAAGCACACAATTTAGAAGTGGAAAATTCCAACAATTAAAGGTATAATACTCTTAAATCGTTGTTTTTAGGAGGTGGATTGATTGGATAAGGATCGTTTAAATAATATGGTGGTAGACTTATTCCACGGAATTTCATATGAAGAAGAGAAAGCCGTGATCACAGATGAGTTTAAGGATATTTCGAACAAAGATCTGCATATTATTGATGCGATCGGAATCAAGAAACCGAAGAATATGTCAACGATTGCAGGAGATTTAAATATTACGGTTGGTACACTTACAACCGCAATCAATAACCTCTTGAAGAAAGGATATGTAAATCGCAAACGCGGAGAGAAAGATCGCAGAGTTGTTTATATATCTCTTTCTGAGAAGGGGAGGAAAGCATACAGTCATCACAGAGAATTTCATAAACGTATGATCCAGGGACTGCTTGATACGCTTAATGAGCAGGAACAGGATCTGTTGGTGAAGGTAATGCAGTATTTTCATGATTACTTTCGTGAACATATGTAAAATTTATTTGTTGGTTTGACAGCTGTAGTCTTTGTGTATCTGAGAAAAACGAAATAAAAGAATAAAAGATCCAGACCAGAAATTTTGCTCGCCGTTTTGAACGGTCGCTTATACGCAAATTTTCCTTGCATAACTCACTCGCTACGCGAGTTCAAACAATGCACCAAATTTGCTGCGAACCGTTCAAAACGACGGCAAAATTTCAATGGTTCTGGATCTTTTATTCTTTTATTCCGTTTTTCTCAGATACCTAAAGTTTACAGGTATTAAATCCAATAAAGCAAAACTCATAGTATGTATATTTTACGGTATTTGTTTATATTTTTAGATAATCAATGACTGAAAAATCTCTTATCAGATTCAGAAGATTAAAGTTTGTGATTCAGTGAAAGGTTTGAGCAGTGAAAATAAAAAATGGAGAAATAATAATGCTCAAAGTCAGTTAAGAAAAATTACAGACAAGAAAGGAAAACTTGAGTCATATCAAAGAAAGACAATTATTTACGGAGACGGATTCCTTGCTCCAGAGCAGAGAATTGGAAAATATGAGTTTGAATTTTTATGGAAGTGGTAAGAATCATAGTGTTTTAAAATGCTTTGAATAAAATTATAAGAAAAAAGATCCAGATAATGCGCTTTTCTGGATCTTTTTTCTGTGTCACTTGGACATTATCTCATTTTTTCGAAGATAATATAACATATATTTATAAATATTTCAAGTATGCATAACTTAATGAATCAAAGTATGTGTGTTATCTAAAAAAATAAAGCAAAAATTCTTTATTTTCCTAAAATGATATCGTATCATAAAGATATTTATACAAACCAAGGAGGGGAAGGAATATGCTGCAGTTAAATTACAAATTAACAGATGAAGACTACATAGAATTCAACGAATTTCATCAGTTAATTCATTCAGAAATAGGAAAAAGAAACCTGTTTTTTTTAAGATTAATCGGTCCAATGATCAGTATTCTAGCTATGATCATTTTCATACTAGCAAGAGCAGAAGTAATGTTAATTATTGGTGAAGCAATTGTATTATTCATTTTTTCTGTGGTGGAGATATTACTAGCTAAAAAGATTATGAAAAGAGGGATTCGTAAGACAATTCTAAAAATGAAAGAAAAAGAAGGACTACCATTTGCAGAAGAAACAACATTAAATTTTACAGAAGATCAGATCATAGAGATAACAAAAGGTCAGGAAGTGAAAGTAGATTATAAAAAGGTAGAAGATGTTTGCGAAACAGAGAAAGCTTTTTATATTTACATGAGCTCTGTACAAGCGATTATTATTCCGAAGAGAGTATTGGATCAGGATAAGGAAAAGAAATTGAGACAGATCTTAAGTAAAAAGTAAAAGAAAATCATAAACTGGCACCATTAAAAATAAAAAAACTGGCTATTTTAAAAATACCAATAACACGATAAATTATAACACAATAAAGGAACGCAGCGTACTTGAAAAACTATATATCATACAAGAAATCAGGAAGTGGGGAAAATAAAATGAAAGAAAATAAAGTACAGTTTATTGCAATAACAGCAATGGCAGTTGCATTAACTTATGTGTTTACAGCGTTTGTTAACGTAAGGTTACCGATCGCAGCTAATGGAGGTCTGATTCATTTAGGAAATGTTCCTCTATTTATTATGGCAATTTTATTCGGTAAGAAAACAGGAGCTATCGCTGGTGGAGTTGGAATGGGATTATTTGATCTGTTGTCAGGATGGACAGCGTGGGCACCATTTACATTTATTATCGTAGGAATCATGGGATATGTTGTTGGAGCTATGACAGAGAAGCATGACCAGTATGGATGGAAAGTTGCAGCAATCTTTGCAGCATTTGTAATTAAGATCGTTGGATATTATATTGCAGAGATCATTCTTTATGGAAACTTTATTGCACCAATCAGTTCTGTTCCAGGAAATGTCGTACAGATTGCTGTAGCAGCAGTTGTTGTACTGATCGTGATCGAACCAATTGAGATTGCAGTTAAGAAAATTGGAATTACACAGTTCGCATAATAAAATGATATAATGATACCGGGATTGCCAAAGCATTTTCTATGCAGTGATCTCGGTATATTAGATTATAAAAATAAAAAAGAAAGTGAGTGACGGATATGAGTAAATACAAGATTATGACACCAGGACCTGTTCAGGTGCCAGAAAATGTAAGACTGGCGAGAAGCCTTTCTACAACGAATGCAGATTTGGATCCGCAATTCTATGATGAATACAAGGAAACCTGTGAGCTGATCAGTGAGCTGCTTCATACGAAGAATGAAACACTGATCCTAAGCGGAGAAGGAATCCTTGGTTTAGAGGCAGCATGTGCATCTATGACAGAGCCGGGAGATAGAGTTTTAATTCTTGATAATGGAATTTATGGAGCAGGATTTGCAGATTTTGTATCTATGTATGGTGGAACTCCTGTTATGTATACAAAAGATTATAAAAATGCATTTGATGTTGATGAATTAGATGCATATCTGAAGGAAGATCACGATTTTAAATATGCAACAGTTGTTCATTGTGATACTCCAAGTGGAATGTTAAATGACATTCATAAAATCTGTCCATTATTGAAATCCTATGGAATCATGACAGTTACAGATTCTGTTTCAGGAATGTTTGGAAATGAAGTCAATGTTGATAAAGCACAGATCGATATCTTATGTGGAGGATCTCAAAAAGCAGTTTCAGCGCCTCCAGGACTTACTTTCGTAACGATCAGTGATGAAGCTAAAAAAGCTATGGAAAATCGAAAAACACCAATCGCATCATTTTATTGTAATCTGACGATTTTCAAAGATTACTATAAAAATTTATGGTTCCCATATACAATGCCGATCAGCGATATCTATGGATTGAAAGCAGCGATGGATAATATTGCAGCGGATAAAGATCTGATCAAACGTCACGCCAGAATCGCCAATGCGACAAGAAAAGCCATTGAAGCATTTGGTCTAAAATTACATTTGGAAAGTGGATTTTCAGATACGGTTACAGTATTTGATGTACCAGAAGGAATGACAGCGGATGATATTCTGGAAAGAATGAGAGAAAAACATGGAATCATGTTGGCAGGTTCTTTCGGAGAATTGGCAGGAAAAGTCATTCGAATCGGGCATATGGGTGCAAGTGCAAATGTAGGAGATATGTTAGAAGTGATGTCTGGATTGGAAGAAACATTGAGATATCTTGGATGGAAATCAGAGAATAGTTTGTTGGGAGTGTTTTATACGGAATTATGATATTAGGACATACAATAAAAGATTATAAAAGAGAAAATCTGTTGCATGATGTGATCACAGGAATCATCATCATGGCAGTATCGATTCCAATTTCTATGGGATATTCCCAGATTGCCGGATTACCTGCGGTTTATGGGCTATATGGGTCTGTATTTCCAATCATTTTGTTTGCATTATTTTCTACATCTCCGCAGTTCATCTTTGGAGTGGATGCGGCACCAGCAGCGTTGGTTGGATCAGCACTTCTAGGGATGAATATACAAAGTGGTTCTAAAGAAGCACTTGCAGTTGTGCCAGTGATCACATTTTTTGTGGCATTGTGGCTGCTCGCATTTTATCTGATGCATGCAGGAAAACTTGTAAATTATATTTCAGCACCAGTTATGGGTGGATTTATTACAGGAATCTGTTCGACGATTATTTTGATGCAAGTGCCGAAATTAATGGGAGGAACAGCAGGAACTGGAGAATTATTAGAACTGTTAGAGCATATAGAAAAAACAGCAGAACAGATCAATCTTCCATCATTGATCTTAGGAATCCTATCATTAGTCATCTTGTTGGCAGCGAAAAAGATCATGCCGAAATTCCCAATGGCAGTTGTGATGATGGCAGCAGGGGCTGTTTTGACGCAGGTTCTGCCAATGAAAGAATGGGGAATTAAGACATTAGATGCCGTAGCACCAGGACTTCCAAAATGGAGTTTTCCAAATCTTATGTTAATTCCAATGGATGAAGTGGTGACGATCAGTTTGTCGGTAGCGGTCGTTATTATGGCGGAAACACTTCTTGCAGAGAATAATTTTGCACAGAAAAATGGATATCGTATCAATGATAATCAAGAATTACTAGCATTTGCAGTTGGAAATCTTGTGGCAGCATTGACTGGATGCTGTCCGATCAACGGATCTGTTTCAAGAACGGCGATGGGAGAACAATATCAGGGAAAAACACAGTTAATGAGTATTGTTGCAGGATTATCTATGATCCTACTACTGTTATTTGGAACAGGATTTATTGGATATCTGCCAGTTCCGGTATTGACGGCGATCGTAATTTCCGCACTTCTGGGAGCGACAGAATTTGAACTGGCGGTAAAACTGTGGAAAGTCAGCCGCACAGAATGTTTTATTTTCTGGGGTGCATTTATTGGGGTATTGTTACTTGGAACGATCAATGGTGTATTGATCGGAATTATCTTATCTTTTGCAGAAATGGTGATACGATCATCAAAACCAGCAAGTTGTTTTCTGGGAATTCAGCCAGGACATAAGCATTTTCGTGATTTAGCTGAGAGTCGTCAGATTCACGAGATTGAAGGTGTGTTGATCTATCGTTTCAGCAGCAATTTGTTTTTTGCAAATGCAGGAGTGTTGCAGCAGGATATTGAGCAGGAACTTGAACGCAGAGGAAATATCAAAGCAGTGATCCTTGATGCCAGCGGAATTGGAAGTATGGATATCACGGCAGCAGACCGCATTGAGATTCTTTATAAGTCATTGAAAGAGCAAGGAATAAGATTTTATATCACAGAACATATCGCAGATTTAAATGAGCAGATGAGAAAGCTTGGAATCGGATATCTGATCGAAGAAGGATGTGTCAGAAGGACGATTTATATTGCGTTGAAAGATATGGGGATCAAACGTCCGTATCCATTAGAAGGCGGAGTTGATAATGAAGAACGCAGTGCATCAAGAAAGCGTGTAGATAACCGTATGCAGGAATTTGTCTGGGCATTTGGTTCTGACACGGAAGATCAGATTGAGAGGCAGATTACAAATCAGATTAAGCAGTTAAAGCAAAATGGAGATGTAGAAAAGCTGTTACATGGAAGCTGGTCGCATATGGAAGCTTTTGACGAAGATGAATGGTTAGAACATCTGGAAGAACATCTAAAAGAGATCGTAAATATTTCTGGAAAAGATGAAAGAACTCTGGCGGCACGTTTTGAAGAACATCGAAGGGAAATTCATGAACGTATTATGAAAGAACATCCAGAACTTGCACAGAGATTTAAAGAGCGAAGACATCGTTTGGATGAACATTTGAAAGAACGACGGCCGGAAGTTTATGATCTGGTTGTCAGTTTGAGAGAATTAGAGAAACGAAAAGATATGGAATAAAAAAGATGAGTGCTATCAGTAGTAGATGCTGATAACACTCGTTTTTTGTGTATGCTGATTTTTATAATGCAATCTAAATTTATTTATGTCAAAATTATATCATAAATATATCGGGAAAAGTTAAAGATAAGAGATGAATACAGAAATAAAAGTACCAACAAAAACGGCCAGCAATGCCCCAGTCAATGTATATCGAATCTTTTTTATTCCAACCACAGAATAATACACGGATAATGTATAAAAACAAGTTTCTGTTGAACTAAGGATCACAGAAGACATAAACCCAGCCAAAGAATCCGGCCCGGAAGTTTTATAAATATCAAGCAGGAATCCAGTTGCAGCGGAAGAAGAAAAAAGTTTTGCAAAGATCACGGGCAAAACTTCTTTAGGAATTTTTAATAGTTTTCCCATAGGAGTCAGAAAACGAACGATCAGATCCAAGGCTCCAGAAGAACGAAAGATTTGAATCGCAAAAAACAAAGCGATCAGAGTCGGGGCGATCTCAAGAACAATTTTAAATCCATCCATGACACCTTCAAGAAAAGGGGTATAGATATCCTTCCGCTTTAGGGTTCCATATAAAACAAGTGTAAATATGAATAAAGGAATGACAAGATTTGCAAGAAATGTGATCATCGTTTTCGGTCCTTCCATTTGATATAGATAACAGCAACGATCGTGGAACCTAAAGTAGCGATAAGTCCAGGAATTAAGATCTTAGATGGATTGACAGAGCCGTATTGGCTTCGGTAGGCAATGATATTGATCGGAATCAATTGCAGAGATGATATATTAAGAATTAGGAACGAACACATTTCATTTGTTGCGGTGTTTTTGTCAGGGTTATCTTTTTGTAATTCTTCCATAGCTTTTAATCCGGAAGGAGTTGCAGCCCAACCAAGACCTAATATATTTGCGACGATATTTGTACTGATATATTCTTTCGCTTTTTGATTCTTCAGATTTGGAAATAAAAAAGTCAGAAAAGGGGTTAACAGCTTTTGAAGTTGTGTAGTAATTCCAAGAGACAGAGCAATGTTCATGAGTCCAGACCATAACCCAACAATTCCAAACATTAGAATACAGAGTTCCACAGCCTCTTTGGAAGAAGAAAGAATGGTATCAGAAAGTGTTGTGATCTTTCCATTAAAACTGCTGACAATGAGTCCTGCAAGGATCATAAAACACCAGATCTTATTCATCATAAAATATACCCCAAAACCCCTTTATCATAAGATATTCAAAAAAAATGAAAAAAATTCAAAAAAACACTTGCAATTTATAAAAAGTGGTGGTATAGTATTACTTGTCGCTGAGGAAAACACAACACAGCGAACAAGATATGCGGGTGTAGTTCAATGGTAGAACTCCAGCCTTCCAAGCTGATCACGTGGGTTCGATTCCCATCACCCGCTTGGTATTTACTTAAGGATATATTCGAGAGGATATATCCTTTTTTTCATTATATAAACAATTTTAGATATGAGGGAAATTATGGTAGAAGAAGAAAAGAATCAGTTTGCAGTTCTGATCGATGCAGATAATATCAGTCCTAAATACGCACCGATCATTTTTCAGGAGCTGGAAGCCTACGGATTTCCGTCTTGTCGAAGAATTTATGGGAACTGGTCCAAAGCAAATGGATGGAATGAAGAGTTGTTATTAGAATATTCTATTATTCCTGTGCAACAATTTTCTTATACTTCAGGTAAAAATGCAACAGACATGGCAATGGTCATTGATGCAATGGATCTGTTATATGGAAAGAAAGTAGACGGATTCTGTATTGTCACGAGTGACAGTGATTTTACAAGACTTGCAATGAGACTTCGAGAAGAACATATGTATGTGATCGGAATGGGAGAATCAAAGACACCTGTGGCACTGACAAGAGCATGTAATAAATTTATCCATCTAAATCTGATTTATGAAGCGGACAGAGGTAAAGAAGAGGATATGGAAAGTGATGAAATAGAGAATGTTACATCACTGGATGAGATTTCATATACGATCGCAGATATTATCAGTGAAAATGGGAATGCACCAGTAGATTTAGGGAAGATTGGAAATCGATTAAATGCAAAATATTCAGATTTTGATGTGCGAAATTATGGATATACAAAGCTGAGTGTTTTAATTGATGAAGAGATGGATAATTTTATGCTTGTGCAGGAAGATACAAACTGTTATGTTGAATTTAAAGAACTGACAAGCAGAGAAACGATTGAAGAAGAAGTAATTCATTTTGTAAAGAAAAATGGTGGATCTTTAGATAATCTTTCTGCGGTAACGTTAGAATTAAAAGATAAACACAGCGGATTTAATATCAAAGACTATGGTTACAGCCGTATGTCAAGTTTCTTACGAAGCATCCGTTGTCTTACGGTCAACGGAAATACAGTCAGATTAAAGAAACGAAGAGAAAAGGGAGAGAGACGATGATATTTGATACACATGCACATTATGATGACAAACAGTTTGATCAAGACAGAGAAGAATTGTTAGCATCTATGAAGGACAATGGAATCGGAACGATCGTTGATGTAGGATCGAATATGGAAACGTCTACATGGATCGTAGAAGCAGTGACACGATATCCGATGATGTATGGAGCAGTCGGCGTTCATCCAAGTGATACGGCAGAGTTGAAAGAGTCAGATATCGATACACTAAAGAAATATGCAGCAATGGATCGAATTCTTGCGATCGGAGAGATCGGGCTTGATTATTACTGGGATGAACCAGAACGCAGCATTCAGAAGAAATGGTTTGAAGCACAGATCGAACTTGCAAGAGATGTAAAATTACCGATCATTATTCATAGCAGGGACGCAGCAAAGGATACTTATGATATAATGAAAGCGTTACATGCAGAAGAAATCGGCGGTGTGGTTCATTGTTTTTCTTATTCAAAAGAGATGGCAAGGCAATTCCTTGATATGGGATTTTATATTGGAATCGGTGGCGTTGTAACATTTAAGAATGCAAAGACATTAAAGGAAGTTGCAGCTTATACACCGTTAGACAGAATCGTATTAGAGACAGACTGCCCATATCTGTCACCAGAACCCAATAGAGGCAAGAGAAATTCTTCACTAAATTTAAATTATGTAGCAGAAGCGCTCAGTCAGATCAAAGGGATCAACAAGGAAGAACTGATCGCAGTCACTGAAGAAAATGCAAGACAATTGTATCGTATGAAAGAGGTATAAAGAGTGAAACTTGGAAATCCAAAAAATACAATAGAAGTAATTCAGAAATATGATTTTGATTTTCAGAAAAAGTTTGGACAGAACTTTCTGATTGATGAACGTGTTCTTGAGAAGATCATTTCTGCAGCAGAAGTGAACAAAGATGATTTCGTGTTAGAGATCGGACCAGGAATTGGAACAATGACACAGTATCTTGCAGAAAATGCGAGAGAGGTCATGGCAGTTGAGATTGATAAGAATCTGATTCCGATTCTTTCAGACACATTAAGTGCATATGATAATGTGTCCATTTTGAATGCAGATATTTTGAAAGTCGATATTGCAAAGATCGTAGAAGAGAAAAATGGTGGGAAACCAGTGAAGGTTGTGGCGAATCTCCCATATTACATTACAACCCCGATCATCATGGGATTGTTTGAAAGTCATGTGCCGATCGACAGTATTACTGTCATGGTACAGAAAGAAGTTGCAGACCGTATGCAGTCAGGTCCGGGAACAAAAGACTATGGTGCATTATCACTCGCAGTGCAGTACTATGCAGAACCATATGTGGTAGCGAATGTGCCGCCAAACTGCTTTATGCCAAGACCAAAAGTTGGATCTGCAGTCATCCGTCTTACGAAATACAAAGACGCACCGATCAAGGTTACAAATGAGAAATTATTATTCCAGTTAATTCGTGCATCTTTTAACCAGAGAAGAAAAACTCTCCAGAATGGAATTAAAAATTTCGGAGGCTTAAACTTCTCCAAAGAACAGGTAGCACAGGCATTAGAAGAGATGGAATTACCTGCATCTGTTCGTGGAGAAGCATTAACCTTAGAACAGTTTGCACAGTTAAGTAACATCTTAGACCGGTAAGATAAAATAACCAAAATTTCCAGTTTTATGTGGTTTTAGCGGCACCGTGATAAAAGTCTTAAAACCAAACAAACGGGAGATAAAAGCTTTTTCGTTATCAAAGATTCCAGGAATTCCAAGATAACGTTGGCCGCTGTCTTGATCTTTCGCGAGCATTAAGTGGCCGAAATTTCCATAATTTAAAAGGAGAAAACCATTTGTCTTTATGTTGTCATCAAGATCAGGAATCTGATCAAGATCTTCTAGTCCGATCTTAATGCTAGGATCAAGGCTATAAGAAGGAGGCATGGGCAAGGTGGGATACTCCTTCCAGTCGAAGTCCTTTGGTGGATTTGGATGTGTGAATTCTTTCGCATCCTTTTCTAATTGAAGGGCTTCAATGTATTCTGAGAGACTGGATGTAGGAGAAGCTTCAGTTTCAGAAAGTGTTTCGGTTTCAGGTGAAGGTTCTGGAGGTACCGTTTTTTCAGTATTCTCATTTTTATTTTCAGCAGACTCCACAGGTACAAAACTTCGTATAATGATCGGATGATCTTTCCACTGCGATCCAAAGAAATGATCATTCGAATAATACAGCAAGAATCCATCCATTTTATCAAAATCATCGATCAAAGGATATGTGTTTTTAAATTCAATGATCGCATCAGTTCGCTTGACCGTATCAAGATAAATCCCATTCATAGCACCCTGATGAAAATAATAAAAATAAATTTTGTATTCCAATGCCTGATCATTTGTTTTTACATGGAAATAAACCCTCAGACGGTTTTGGCGTTTTTCTATTTTGGCAAAACCGACATTGGAACCCTTGATTCCATGGTGATATTCATACAGATAAGATACAATACGTTGATAATCTGACAATCGTGTACTCTCTTTTTGCTTCATTCTATGTTATAATAAAGAAAAATATGACATAGATATAAGGGGTAAGAGTAAGTGACACAAGAAGAAAAATACATGAAAGAAGCAATCAAACAAGCGAAGAAAGCGGCAGCGATCGGAGATGTTCCGATCGGATGTGTGATCGTTGAAGATGACAAGATCATTGCAAGAGCTTATAACCAGCGCAATAAGAAGAAGACAACATTGGCACATGCAGAACTTCTTGCGATTCAGAAAGCAAGTAAGAAAGTTAATGATTGGAGACTGGAAGATTGTACCATGTATATCACATTGGAACCATGCCAGATGTGCGCAGGAGCTATCGTACAGGCACGAATTCCCAAAGTTGTGATCGGAGCGATGAATCCAAAGGCGGGCTGTGCAGGATCTGTATTGAATATTTTACAGATTGACGAATTTAATCACCAAGTAGAGATAGAACGTGGTATATTAGAGGAAGAGTGCAGTCAGATGCTGTCTGATTTTTTTAAAGAATTAAGAAGAAGGAAGAAGGGGGACAAGGAACATGGAAAGGATTAAGAAGCTTATTATAGTTATTTTATGTGTCGGCATGATAAGTTCTTTAAATATTTCTTTTATCTATGCCTCACAGTCTAATGGATATCATCCATTGAATATTAAGATTGAATCTCCAGATGTGCCCAAAACTGTAACGCCAAAGAGGAATGCCAGATCATTGGATTCATATTACAGTTCATCAGAACTTGGACAGGTAACATCAGTGAAAGATCAGGGGAACACAGAATTATGCTGGGCGTTTGGGATTACATCGATGGGAGAGACTTCTCTGATCAAACAAGGAATCGCAAGTACGAATATAGATTTTTCGGAGAAACATTTTGGATATTTTATGTACAATCGAAAAAACGATATATTAAATAATACCAAAGGGGACAAAACAAAAGTTTCAGGAGATTGGAGATATGCAGGCGGCAATTCACTGCTTGCAATGTTGTCGTTAACAGGATGGTATGGTCTTGCAAAAGAAAATATTGCACCATTTAATACAGGAAAATGGAGATTATCTGATTCTGTAGGACAAAAAGACAGTGCAATTCTGAAGAATGGATTTTTCCTTGGAGATACACCGCAAGCAGCAGTAGTAAAATCCTATATCATAGGATATGGTTCCGTAGTTATGGCGTACCATGCACCCGAAGAGACATGGGAAGAAACAGCCTATTACGGAAAGAATCATGAGGCATACAACTGCAATAGTGCCAGACAGACAGCAAATCATATTGTTGCGATCGTTGGATGGGATGATAGTTATAGCAGAGATAATTTTAACAGTGGATCCAGACCGTCCAGAGATGGAGCATGGATCGTAAAAAACAGTTGGGGAAATCAAGAAGGAAGTAACGGATATACCTATATTTCTTATGAAGATAAATCTCTTTGTGAATTTGTTGCAGGGCAATTTGTGAAAGCCTCAGAGTATAAATACAATTATTTCTATGATGGTTCAGCGAATCCTGGAATTTTAAAACTGAAAAAAGGACAAAAGTTCGCAAATGTATTTACAGCGAAAAAAGGAAGTGCAAAGAAGAAAGAACTGATCAAAGCAGTGAATCTGGTGACTTGGTCTGCAAACGTCAAATACAGTATACAGATTTATAGAAATCCTAAAGATGGAAGACCAACAAGTGGAACAAAGATGTTAAAACGTCCGGTAACAGGAACGATCAGAGAGGCCGGAACGCATACGATCGATCTTTCAAGAAAAGCAGAGGTTCTGAGAGGAGACAAGTTTGCAGTTGTAGTAAAATTAAGATCTTCTGGTAAGATTGGTTTTGATGAAAATGATGATTATCACTGGGTATCTTTTGTTAATAAAACAAAAAAAGGACAGAGTTATCTTTATGATCATAGAAAATGGAATGATCTGAACCCAGATCATGCAACGATGCGTTTAAAGGCATATACAGTAATGCAGCCAGTAAACAAGATTCATTTGAGATATTGTAAGGCGGATTCTAAAAATAAGAATCCAAAGGGAATCGTATTATATTACAAAGGAAAGCATTTAAAAAAGAATAAAGATTACAAGATCGTCAAAAAAGAAGGTCACAAATATGTGATCGTAAAAGGAAGAGGAAGATATCGGGGAACGAAAAAAATTTATCTAAAAACCAAATAAGAATAACTATTGACCAAAAGAAAAGTATTTAGTATAATCAAATATGCATCTTGCAAAAGATGCCAAAGATAATCAAGTCATAAAGCTTCCGTGCTAGCCGGGGAGGTAGCGGCACCCTATTTCTGCAATCCGCTATAGCAGAGGTGATGGTTTGCTTCGGGCTGTTTTCTGTAGAGCTGCCCTCTACAAGTGGCGTTGATATCTGGGTCTCACGCAATAGGAATCCACGAACCGTGTCAGGTTGGGAACAAAGCAGCACTAAGTGGAACCTTCTATGTGCCGTGAGGGTGCCTGGGTTGAGTTAACTATAGAGGTAACGTCTGTGGAAGATAGCACAACGCATTCCGCACGGATTTTTTTTACCCATTTTTAGGTATTTAAGAACTTACTACTCGGATTGTATGCTATTGAATACAAAGTGAAACAGTGATAGAATAGGAATAGCAAACATGGTAAGGAGTGAGACATATGAGAGAATTAGAATTACCTGATGTACAAGATGTAATGCTTGAATACCGAAAGATCAAATTATTATATCGTTCTGCATTAAAAGAGATTGGAACGAAATTAGAGATATTAAATGATGAGTTTAAACTTGTGCACCAGTACAATCCGATTGAACATATCGAATCAAGATTAAAAACAGATGAGAGCATCACAAGAAAGCTGATACGTAAAGGAAAAGAAATCACAGTAGAGAATATCCAGAAATATATTGACGATATCGCTGGGGTCAGGGTTATTTGTTCTTTTACACCAGACATTTATCGAATCGTAGATATGATCTCATCACAAGATGATATAGAAGTACTAAAGACAAAGGATTATATGTTGAATCCCAAGGTCAATGGATACAGAAGCTATCATCTGATCGTAAGAGTACCAATCTTTTTATCTGACAGAGTGGTACCTACCAAAGTAGAGATTCAGATCAGAACAGTTGCAATGGACTTTTGGGCATCTCTGGAGCATAAGATTTATTATAAATACGAGGGCAATACACCAGAATACATTAAGAAAGAATTGAAGGAGTGTGCAGATCTTGTGACGTTTTTAGACAGCAAGATGTTGGCGATCAATGAAGAAGTGAGAAGTATTCGGGAAGAAAATAAAGAATAGGACATGCAATATTTTTTCTAAATGATCATAAGATATGATTGATAGAGAAAAAGGAGCAGGAAGATGGCAGACAGAGATGGTTTAGGAGATCTTCCATTATTTGATACTGAAGTAAGACCAGTTAGAGAATTTGTAGCACAGGAACAGAGGCAGGAAGACGATTATCAGTATATTACGAGAATGTATTCTGCACTGGCCAGACAGATTCTGGATCTGATCGAAGATATTTGTGATCAGATGGAATACGAGGGCAGCAGGATGTTTGATGAATATATGGATCGAACGATGCTGCTTGCTATGGTGGATAAGATTTATGATAAGATCGATCATCAAGAGAAGCAAGATTGTCAGAAGAAAGAACAATTATTATATCAGATGATCCTTTCGCTGCTTGGAGGAGAGATTTATCATAGAAGATGCCGTTATCGAAGAAAACGAAATATGTTTAAAGCATAAAAAGAAAGAGCCGGGAGAAATCCTGGTTTTTTCTTGTTTCATAGGGAATCACTATGAAATCCGCTGTAAAATGAAAAACATACATCTTAAACATTTCTTAAAAAGGTTGTATTCATATACAAAAACGGATAAAATGTACATTATAAGGCTTCACGGAATTAGGAAAAGGAGAAAGTAATGAAGCAAAGTAAAGTGATACAAATTTCAGTATTTGGAATTCTATTTTTAATTTCATTATTTATCTGGAATTATATGTTAGTTGGAAGAAATAACAAAGGGGTTACAGAAACTAGTCAAGCAACAATCCCTTTATTAACAGTGTCTGCAGATGGAAAGAATATTAACCAGTTGCATGGGTATCAGGGAAGTGTTGATGCATCCTTGATCCGTGACAGTATCACACCAATTTATGAGAATGAAGTAAAAGTAATGCTGACATATGCAAAATCTGACGTCAGTGTCGTGTCATATAAGATTTATGATACAGATAATAAAACAATCCTTGGAAATGGTGATACAGCATTTCATAAAGTCAAAGGAAAAAAGACGGCAAACATTAAGATCAAAGAACGTCTGGAAAATGGAAAAACATATCTAATGGAATTGTCAGTGAAACAAAATGACAAAACGATCCGTTATTTTACACGTGTGATTTATGGAACTAGTTTTCATTTAAAAGAATGTCTGGATTTTGCACAGAAATTCCATGATGCAGCATTGACAGAAGGTAATACAGAGTTTATCAGTCAGTATTTAGAAACGGCAGAGGGAACAACATCGAATAATCTGGCGAATGTTGACTTGAAATCGACACAGGAAGCGGTATCTTATGCAACATTAAAACCACAGGTTGAAAGTGTATATCCTGCAACCGTAAAAGAAATTTCTGAAAATGTAACGTCACTGGAGCTGAGATATATTCTTTCAGCAGAGAATACGGATGGAACAAAACAGTATTATCAGGCAACAGAATATTTTAGGGTTCGATATGCAAAGGACAGAATGTATCTGTTAAATTATGAACGTAATATGGAAGCATATATGCGATACGATACGATCGATCGTAGTAATAATCGTATTTTATTGGGAATCGGAAGCAGTCAGAAACAGTTGATCAGTAAAAATGGCGGAAAGAAAGTAGCATTCGTTGTCCAAGATGAATTGTGGTATTATGACTATCAGAAGTCCAACATGCACAAAGTATTTTCTTTTGAAGGAGAAGATTATCGTGACAGTCGCAACAACTATCAAAAGCATGCGATTCAGATTATGAAGATGAAGAATAATGGAGATATAGCATTCTTGGTTTATGGATATATGAATCGAGGAAAACATGAAGGAGAGAATGGTATTTCTGTTTATCAGTATACTGCGTCAGACCAGAAGATTGAGGAACTAGGCTTTATCCCAACACAGATTCAGTATGATATGATGAAAAATGACATTAAAAAAGGTGCATTTTTAAGTGGTAGCGGACAGTTTTATTTCTATTTGGATGGAGCGGTTTATCAGGTAGATCTTGACTCTGGAAAGAGTAAGATTCTGGCAAAGAACATTACAGATGATATGACAGTTATCTCTGAGAATGGAATGCTTGCATTGAATCAGTCAAAGAATAAGATGAAAGTTGTGGATCTTTCCACACAGAAAACAGAAGTGATCACATGTAAAGATGATCAGGTACTGCGTCCAATTGGATTCATAGAGAAAGATTTTATCTATGGAGTTGGAAATAAAAAAGAAGTTGTAAGGAATAAAGATGGTTCTTATATGTATCCATTGACAAATGTATATATAAGAAACAATAAAAAGATTGTAAAAGAGTATGGAGAAGATGGTACTTATATTACGAACACAAGTGTAGACGGAACAACGATCGCATTGACACATTCTAAGAAGAGTGGAAATGGATATAAGAAGATCAATGTAAGTTATATTCGTTACAAAGATAAACAGGAGAGTAAGGCAGTTTTAGAGTATGGGTATACAGGAACAAGATTGAATCAGTTATATCTTGCATTCCCGGATGATGTTTATATTCAGACAAGACCAAACTATCTTTCTACAAATGTTGAGGAACAGGAAGATGAGATAAAGATCAAATTTGCTGTAAATGATAATAAATATAGGGATGCATTTGTCTATACAGGTGGTAAGTTGTCAGGAATTTACAGTAATCTGAAAGAAGCTATCAAGGTCGCCAAGCAAGGTGGTGGAGTAGTTGTAAATTATCATCAGATGTATCTGTGGGAGAAAGGTGTTGCACAGAATTATGGAAAAGGATCTAATATCCCGATGATCAAAGCAAAGAATAAAGATGAGACAGATATTGCATGTATTCTGATGATGGCAAGATCAGAAGGAATTAAGATTTCCTATGATAAGATCAAGAAGATGTCAGGCAGCACATATGATAAATTATTCAAGGTGTTCAATAAGCGTGCAGTTAATTATTCTGACTGCAGCATGGATGATCTTGTTTATGCAATAAGTAAGGGAAGATCTTTTATGGCACAGAGAAAGAATGGCACATATGTATTAGTTATGAGTTATAATCAGACGGATTTAAGATATTATGATCCGACAAATGGAAAGTCTGTAAAAGCAAATCGCAAGAAGCTTGAGAGTGAATTTAAACAAGCAGGAAGCGTTTATTACGGATATGCCAATTAGATTTTGTCTTTAGAGTGCGAACTATGTCGAGACAAAAATTTTAGTTATGATATATTTTATGTTAAAATTAAGATATATATCTGGAGTTGATCCGGAAAATGAGAACAGTAAAAACAAACGAAAGGTGAAAGGAATATGGCTGAAGAAACAAAGGAAACAAAAAAGATTATTCCCGAAAGCAAGAAAAAGAAAAAAAAGAAACGTAAAAAGAGAAAGATTCTTTTAAAAGTTTCTATTGTCTTTTTGTTGTTGGTCGTAATCGGCTGGTTTACTTTTGGGGCAAAGGTTATGAAGCTTAGAAGTGAAGCCAAGAAACTCGTTGCTCAGTCGAGTGAGGATACATTTAAGGCATCACAGACAAGTATTGTATATGACACCAACGGAAAACAGTTACTGAAGTTTAAAGGTGAAAAAGATGTATATTATCTGAAGTACAAGGAGCTTCCGGTTTATGTCATAGCTGCAGTAATTTCTGTCGAAGACAAGAATTTCTATAAACACAGTGGTGTGGATTACAAAGGAATCTCAAGAGCTGCGGTAAGTTATGTGGTACACAAAGGAAGGATCACACAGGGGGGAAGTACTCTGACGCAGCAGCTTGCGAAGACTGTCTTTTTGAATCGTCAGAAGACATGGAAGAGAAAAGTTAAAGAGATCTTTATGGCAGTAGAATTAGAGAAGAAATACTCCAAGGAGCAGATTCTTGAGTTCTATCTGAACAATGTTTATTATGCGAATGGTTATTATGGAATTCAGGCAGCAAGTCAAGGATATTTCCGTAAGGATGCGAAGAATCTGACAATGTCAGAAGCAGCATTTTTATCTGCGATTCCAAATAATCCAACAATCTATGATCCACGTACAAATAAAGAAAATACGATCAAGCGTAGAAATAAGATCCTAAAGGATATGTACGAGCAGAAACTGATCCGTAAAGATCAGTATGAAGAAGCGATCAATGAAGAAATCAAAGTAAAGAATGCGCAGAAGAGTAAGACAGAGAAGAAGAATTACGTAGAAACATATGTCATTCATTGTGCGACAAAAGAGATCATGAAACAGAAGGGATTTGAATTCAAATACGATTTCAGTTCGACTTCAGAGAAGGAAAAATATCAGGAAGAATATGATAAGATGTATGCAGAGTGTAAGAGGACTTTATACAGTGCAGGATATCATATTTATACATCCATTGATCCAGATGTCCAGAAACAGCTGCAGAGCAGTGTAGATAATGCATTGTCTGGATATACAGAGAAAGATAAGAATGGCATTTATAAGACACAGGCATCTGGAACATGTATTGATAATGATACTGGAAAGGTTGTAGCGATCGTCGGTGGACGTGAACAGAAGAATATCGGTTATACATTAAACCGTGCGTTCCAGAGTCCAAGACAGCCAGGTAGTGCGATCAAGCCATTGCTTGTATATGCACCAGCTTTAGAACATGGATGGTCTGCAGGATCAACGGTGAATGATTCACCGATGTCAACGAAAGATAAGCATCGTGTAAGAAACTCTCACGGTTCTTATTCTGGACAGATTTCACTTCGAAGAGCCGTTCAGAAATCAAGTAACGTTGCAACAATGCGGATTTATGAGCAGTTGACACCAAAGACCTGTTTAAAATATTTGGAAGAGATGAATTTTAAATATTTGACAGATTCTGATTATAAGTATTATACGACATGTATTGGTGGTTTCACGAAAGGAACAACATCAGAAGAGATGGCAGCAGGATATGCTACATTGAAGAACGATGGTGTGTATAGAGAACCAACGTGTATTTCTAAAATCACAACTTCTGATGGAGATGAAGTGATGTCATCTTCCACAAAGAAGAGAAGAGTATATTCCACAAATGCAGCAAATGCAATGACAGATGTACTGAAGAGTGTTGTTACAGGTGGAACGGGTGTTGGTGCGAAGGTACCGAATGTTGATACTGCCGGTAAGACAGGTACAACAAGCCTGAATAAAGATGGATGGTTTTGTGGATACACACCTTACTATACAACAGCAGTATGGGTAGGAAGAGATGATAACAGGATTATGGAATCGTTAAGTGGAGCATCTTATCCAAAATCCATCTGGAGTAATTTCATGAATGCGATTCATTCAGAATACTCTTCTACAGATTCTATGGGTGGAAATTATACAGATTATCAGGGAGAGACTACACAGCAGACAGGAACGCAGGCAACAACAGCGACAGAGAGCAGCACAAAGGGCACAGAAGCAACTACAGCAGCACCTACGACAGCAGCGCCTACAACGGCAGCACCTACAACGGCAGCGCCTACGACAGCGGCTCCTACAACGGCAGCACCACAGCCAGAAGAATAGTCAGCAGAGAATCAGTAAAAAGAATATGGAGATAATTAAAAATCACAGGTAATCCAATACCTGTGATTTTTGTGTATAAGAAAGTTCTACAAAAAAAGACTCCGCCATAAGACGAAGTCTTTATCTATATATTACATATTCTTTTTTTCAAGATATTCTTTGATACGTTCTGTTGGGTTTAACAGATCACTGATTGATGCATCATGATTTAATGTATCAATTAATAGTGCAACGTATTTGGATACGTCAGAAGATGCATACCAGTCACGAGATAATAATTCAGGTGTCTGATAAGTAAGATTAGTTGTGATAACCTTCTCAATAATACCTTCTTCAACTGCACGGTCAAATACTTCTAATCCGTTTGTAAATAAACCAAATGTAGATAAGCAGAATACACGACGGGCATTTCTGCGTTTTAATTCTTTGGCTACGTCGATCATACTTTCTCCAGAAGAGATCATGTCGTCGATGATCAGAACATCCTTACCATCTAAGGAGTCACCAAGGAATTCATGTGCAACGATAGGATTACGTCCGTCAATGACAGTAGAATAGTCACGGCGTTTGTAGAACATACCAACATCAACACCAACAACGTTTGCCATGTAGATCGCACGTTGCATAGCACCTTCATCTGGGCTGATAACCATTAAGTGGTCGTTGTCAAAGTGAACATCATCACACTGTTCAACTAATGATTTTACAAACTGATAAGTAGGCTGGATGTTATCAAATCCACTGATAGGGATTGCATTCTGTACACGAGGGTCATGTGCATCGAAAGTCAGGATATTATCAACACCAAGGCTGATCAGTTCCTGAAGCATAACTGCACAGTCTAAAGATTCACGTGTACTTCTCTTATGCTGACGGCTTTCATATAAGAAAGGCATGATAACATTAACACTCTTAGCCTTTCCAGCGGAAGCACTGATGATACGTTTTAAGTCAGCATAGTGATCGTCTGGAGACATGTGGTTTACACGTCCGCTTAAAGAGTAAGTTACGCTGTAGTTTAATACATCAACAATAATGTATAAATCCATGTCACGAACAGATTCGCGAATGATACCTTTAGCTTCTCCAGAACCAAAACGTGGGCAACTTGCATCTAAAAGATAAGTATCTCTTAAATATCCATCACAGGCAACAGAGTCTTTGAAATCTTTGTAAGTTTCAGATCTCCACTGGATGATATAGTTGTCAATTGTTTTTCCAAGTTCTTTGCATCCTTCAAGGGCAATGATTCCAAGTTTACCGTCTGGAATCTTAGTAAAGTTACGGTCAGATCGTCTCATGATACTATCTCCTTCGTATATTGTTCTATAGTTTTTTATAACATTATAAATAAGTTACGTCAAGTTCGATTTTTTGAAACGGATATCATCTCCATAGATTTTCTGCCATGAATAATTCTCAATGATTCTTGAAAAAATTCGTTCAGAATAAGTATTTCTGAATTCTTGCAGAGATAAATTTGTGGATATGATCGTTGATCTTTCCTGGATCAATCGTTCATTCAAACATTGAAATAACTGTGAGATCACAAATTTATTGATCATCTCAGTTCCAAGGTCATCGATGATCAATAGATCGCATTGAAAGATCAGGTTAGCAGATGTTTCCTGTTCCGTATCTTTTCCTTTGCCAAAGGTATGCTTTGCCAAAGTATCAAACAGCTGGAAAGCTGTCATATAGACGCAGGTAAAACCGCGGTCCATGATTTCCTTTGCAATACAATGACTTAAGAAAGTCTTCCCAACACCAGTGGAACCCTGAAATAAAATGTTGTCGTGATTTGGAAATCTGGAAATAAAGGTTTTGCAGTGTTCCACGACTTTCTGAATGTTACGTCTTGGGCTTGGAAGACCTTGTTTGGTCATCTGATCGGAGTAATAATCTTCCCTAAAGGTCTGAAAATTCTCCCGGGCTAAAATCTTAGCCATATTAGAACCGGAATACAGGTGATCGATCATCGCCTGATGGAAACAGGAACATTGTTCCTGCCCGATATATCCGGTGTCTTTGCACTTCTTACAATGATAGATTGGTTCCAGATAATCAGACGAATATCCAGCCGCATGTAACAAGGACTGTTTCTTCTCAATTAAAATCTGATTCTTCTTGCGGTACTCTTCCCGCAAAGCAGGATCATCACTGACAATCAGCTGCTTTCCAAGAGAGATTGAATTGGCAGTGATCTGCCGGTCAAGATCTCTGATCTCTGGAATGGTTGTATATATATCTTTCTTGCGCTGTTCATGAAGCCGGTAATTAGAAAGCCGTCTTGCCTCATATTGGCGCATGATATCCTGATAATCGTTATTTGATAATGACATAAGTTAGTTCTCCATGAGTTCGTCCGCGAACTGTTTCTGTAAAAGTTGTTGCTCTAACGCATCAAAATCATAATCACGCTGCGTAAAATTATGCATATTGCGCTGGTTGTTATTGTTAGCGAAAGTCTTTGGTGCTTTCTGCTGGATATGGAAGTTCTTCGCATCTTCCAAAGTTACGATGTGATTATCTTTCCAGTGTTTTAAGATCGTATCTGCATATGGAAAACTAGGTTTGTTGATCGCATTGATCGTACGATTACAAGCTTCAATGATCAGTGCAAGATCAAAACCATCAGTTTCAAGCCATCGTTTCATATATTCTTCCTGAACAGGGGCTGGATTCTGATTTAATCCAAACGCACGCATGATAGAATAATATTCCTTACGGAAATTCTTGCTGTATGCTTTCGCTTCTTCAGGAGTTTTAATGTTTGCTTCGTACCAGTTGATCGCTACAGACTGCATATAACGGAAACTCTTCTTACCATTTGATACACAATGCTCTACAAGATATTCGATCAACTCACATGACATTCTAAGATCTTCATACATGTAAAGTAAAGTGTTCATATCTGTACATGTTAATGGCTTTCCTAAGAACATCTCACATACGTAGAGAAGATAAGAAAAACGCTCATCTTCGCTCTTACGCTGAAGTTCTGCAGGAGAAAGTGTCTTCATGGCAGGAATCGGTTCAGCGCCAGTGATCGTCTGATCTTTCACAGTAGTCTTAGAAGCTGCTGAAGAAGTAGCTTGGACTGTTTCTTCTTGTTTTGTAGTTTGTGCAGGAGAATGTGGATTGCCACTGACAGGGAGAAGTTCTATAAAACTGATCTCGCCGTCTTTAAGCTCCATGCGTAAGAGGGATTCCTTCTCCCAGTATTTTAACGCACGAGTAACATCACGCTCCGTAAGTTCCAGTACATCTGCAAGACAAGGAATGCTGAAGTTTGCACCGTCAGAAACCATACGCAGAAGATAAATATACACTTTGATGTATTCACCGTTCGCACGAATCATATAATTATCAACAAATGCGTTTGGAAGCAGCGTTCCACCGGTTGGATATGTGGTTGTTACTTTAATGTAATTCATGGCAATTTCTCCTTCTTTTATTATTGTTAATCTGACTATAACGCAGATTGGAGAAATTGTAAATACCAGGGAAATCCACACCCTAATTGTGTACAAGTCTGTGGATAATGTGGATAATGTGGACAAAAATCGTAAAACAATGGAAATAAGCCATTTACATAGATTTTACAATTGTGGAAAAGGACAAAAGAAATCCACAGATTTGTTTATCAACAATTGTGTACAAGTCTGTGGATAATGTGGATAACTATCTATTTACGAGCGAATTTCCGATAGAATCAACGTTTCCGGCCCCCATAGTTATCAACAGATCATTTTTTTTGCAATTTTCTAAAATAAATTTTTCGATGTCATCAAATTCCTTAATATAGTGTACATCTACATCATAATCAGTCATGCGGTCTACGATATCTTTGGAGCTTACGATGCCAGTATCTTTTTCTCTGGCAGCATAGATGTCAGTGACGATCACGTGGTCACAGAGGCTTAATGCTTTTGCAAAGTCATCAAGGAATGCAATTGTTCTGGAATAAGTATGAGGCTGGAATACACACCATAATTCGTTATGTGGATAATTCTTAGCAGATTCCAGAGTTGCACGGATCTCTGTTGGATGATGCGCATAGTCATCAACAACGGTGAAGTCGTTGCATGTGCCTTTTAGTTCAAAACGACGTTTGGCGCCAGTGAATCCAAGAAGTCCTTTCTTCATTGTATCAACATCAATGCCGATACGTTTTGCAGCAGCAATGGCAGCCAGTGCATTCTTCACGTTATGTTCGCCATTGACATTTAACTGGATATGGTCAATAAATTCTCCTTTATAGTAATAATCGAAATGAGCATGTCCAAATGCATCATACCCGATGTTCTTTGCACAATAGTCATAAGAATCATTTTCTAATCCAAAAGTTGCATATTCTGCTTCTAATCCGTCCACAATATAATTGATGTTTTCAATTTCGCCATTGATGATCAAATAACCATAATCAGGAAGTTTATGGGCAAATTCACGGAAAGAATGGCGGATATCATCAAGATCCTTAAAGAAGTCCATGTGATCTTCTTCAATATTGAGGATAATACTGATCTTAGGGAAGAATTCTAAGAAACTGTTTGTGTATTCACATGCTTCAGTTACGAATGTCTCAGAATGTCCGACACGGATATTTCCATTGATCGCATCAAGAATTCCACCAACGCTGATCGTAGGATCTGTGTTACCAGCAAGTAAAATGTAAGATAACATAGAAGTTGTTGTTGTCTTACCGTGAGTTCCGGATACAGCGATCGCATTCTGATAATTGTGCATCATCTGACCAAGCAGTGTAGCACGTTTCATGACAGGAATCTTACGGCGGATGGCTTCTTTGTATTCTTCGTTGGTATCAAAGTTGATCGCTGCTGTGTATACAACAAGATCGATATCATCTGTGATATTATCTGCAGTCTGGCTGAGATAAACTTTTGCACCTTTGTCTTCTAAGTGTTTGATGATATCGGAAGTATGGATATCGGATCCGGAAATCGTAAAACCTTCTTTAATAAGGATCTCAGCAAGACCGCTCATGCTGATTCCTCCGATTCCCATAAAATGAATATGAATTGGTCTGTTAAAATCTATCTGATACATTTTCATGTGCCCTTTCTTTCTATCGTTGATATAGTTTCATTGTTTTCCTTATTATAAGTCACTGCAACTAATCTTGCAAGACAGAGATTGAATTGGAAAATATTATATTTGCTATAAAAATATGGAGAAAAAAGTAGTAAAATGTCATAATAAAAAAGCTGATAAAAAACAAGTTTTTGTTCACATTTGCTGAAAATAGTGTTATAATAAAAATTAGCATATACGGTCTAAGAGAAAGAAGAAGTTACCAGAGCCTGACCGGAGAGCGAATTTTAGCTATATTATTAGAAACTAGGAGGATGACAACATGCAAATAACTGATGTACGAATTAGAAAAGTGGCCAAAGAAGGTAAGATGAAAGCTGTTGTGTCTATCACGATCGATAACGAATTTGTGGTACATGATATTAAAGTAATCGAAGGGGAAAAAGGTCTGTTTATTGCAATGCCTAGCCGTAAAGCGGCAGACGGTGAATACAGAGACATTGCACATCCGATCAATTCTGACACAAGAAATATGATCCAGACTTTAATTTTAGAACAATATGAAGCAATGAATCTGGGGGATATTGACGCAACAGCGCCAGAAGTCTAAGATTAAGAGAATAACTTCTTCTTTAAAGTGTAGAAAAAGAATCGGGTATTGACCACCTGGTTCTTTTTTCTGTTATAATCAGAACTATAATAGTGTAAAAGATAGATCAGAACAAGGAGGTTTGATGGATGGAATTTCAGATCGGAGATATTGTTAAATTAAAAAAAGCACATCCTTGCGGTATAAATGAATGGGAGATTCTGAGAGTGGGAATGGATTTTCGTTTAAAATGTGTTGGATGTGGCAGACAGGTGATGGTGCCAAGAAAGATGGTTGAAAAAAATTTTAGAGGATTTATAAAAAAAGCTTGCCAAGATTAGAAGTTTATGATAAAGTAATTATTCGTGGTATATAAAAATATCCTTGCTCTTTCACGAAGAAAGAGCCACTAGACCAAAAGGAGGTGCAAGTAATGATGAAATATGAATTAGCATTAGTTTTAAGTGCAAAGATCGAAGACGAAGAACGTGCAGCTATGGTTGAAAAAGTTCAGGCAATGATTACTACAGCAGGTGCAGCGATCACTAACGTCGATGAATGGGGTAAGAAACAGTTAGCTTACGAAATTCAGAAGATGAAAGAAGGATACTACTATTTCATCCAGTTCGAAGGCGAAACTACAGTTCCAGCAGAACTTGAAGAAAGACTTCGTATTGAGGAAACTGTATTACGTTTCTTATGCGTTAAACAGGATGCGTAATTAACAGGAGGGATCCGAATAATGAATAAAGTAGTATTAATGGGAAGATTGACAAGGGACCCTGATGTAAGATATTCACAAGGTGAGACACCTTTGGCAATCGCCAGATACACGTTAGCAGTAGATAGAAGATTCAAAAGAAACGGTGAACAGGATGCGGATTTTATTAACTGTGTGGCATTCGGACGCACAGCAGAATTTGCAGAGAAGTATCTAAAACAGGGTACTAAGATGGTTGTTTCTGGAAGAATCCAGACAGGTAGTTATACAAACCGTGATGGAGTTAAAGTTTACACAACAGAAGTTGTGATCGAAGAGCAGGATTTTGCAGAGAGCAAAGCTGCTGCAGCCCAGAACAGTAATATGGGAGTTCCACAGCCAAGCGCGCCACAGCCTAGTGCCGCAGCAAGCGATGGTTTTATGAATATTCCAGATGGTTTGGAAGAAGAATTACCATTTAGTTAAATAGGAGGTAGAAATCATGGCTTATACAAAAGGCGATTCTCCAATGAGAAGAAGAGGCGGACGTAGAAGAAGAAAAGTATGTACATTCTGTACAGAAGCCGACGCTGTAATCGATTATAAAGATGTAGCAACATTAAAGAAATATGTATCTGAAAGAGGAAAAATCCTTCCAAGACGTATTACTGGAACATGTGCTAAACATCAGAGAGCTGTTACAGGAGCTATCAAGAGAGCTAGACATTTAGCTTTAATGCCATATACAGCTGAATAATTTTAAGCAGATAATGAAGAGTTATATTGTGACGTATGTTGCGGTATAGCTCTTTTTTGTATCATAGAAATTCCGATGGAATCCCCTATGATACAAAAAGCCCTCCGGGCAAGATCGCACTGCGACAGACATGTCAAAATAATTAAGAAAATTGCGTAAATTGAACAAATATCTCGCTTTCGTTAAATATAATGTACAAATTCATGCAATTGAGTTATAATAAAGGATAATTGTAAGAATCAAATCAGGAGAAAAAAATGGACATTATGAAGAAAACAAAGATAGAACAGTATCTTCAAGGACCATTATGGGCATTGCTTATTCTGGCTTTTGTAGACATTGTGTTCTTTTTCTTGGATATTCGATGTGGAGTGATCTTAGCGGTCTCACTAGTCGTATTTTTAGTTTTTCAGATGATCATTTATTCCAGAAGCAAACAAGAGATCATCAAAGAATGTATGGATTTTATGTTTGAGCAGAGTCAGGTGCAGAATTATTTGTTACAACAGCTTCCTGTTCCGTATGCACTGCTTGATGGGAATGGAATGATCATATGGTCAAATGATGCATTTCATAAAATTGTGGGAGAGAACCGAGGAAAGTCATTGCAACAGATTTTTCCGAATCTGAACCGTAATCTGCTTCCGTCGGATGTGATGCACTCTATTTCTCATATTGAATATAAAAAGAAATGCAAAGAGGGAGATAAGGAAAAAGAACAGACGCTATTCTATAAAGTAGAGATGAATCGTATTCGTGTAGAAGATTTCTCTGATGAGAATGATAACAGTTGTTCTAGACAGATGCTTAAGGACAACGATCTGATCGCAGTATATTTTTTTGATCAGACATTACTTAAGAAATATATGGAACAAAATGAGAATCAGAGAATGGTCATTGGTTTAATCTATATTGATAATTACGAAGAAATCCTTGATGATATTGATGCGGTGAAACGATCTATGCTGATCGCAGTGGCAGATCGTAAGATCAACAAATTTATCCAGAATGTCTCTGGGGTTGTGAAGAGAACAGAGAGAGATAAATATTTTGTTGTATTTGAACAGAAATATTTGGACAAGATCAAAGAAAACAAATTCTCGATCCTTGATGAGATCAAGACGATCAATCTTGGGAATTCTATGCATATGACATTAAGCATCAGTTTTGGAATTAATGGAAATACGTATCAGGAAAACTATGAAGCAGCCTGTGCAGGTATGGATCTGGCATTAGGACGTGGTGGTGATCAGGCAGTGATCAAGGATGGGGAAGATATTTCCTACTATGGTGGCAATTGTGAGGTTATGGAACGTACCACACGAGTCAAAGCACGAGTTAAAGCACATGCGTTAAAAGAACTTCTTGAATCAAAGGAAAAGGTCGTGATCATGGCACATAAGATCCCGGATCCAGATGCGATCGGTGCAGCTGTTGGTCTGTACAGACTTGGACTTTCTCTGGGAAGAAAGGCACATATCGTTATGAACGAAGTAACGATCTCTGTCCGTGCGATGGTTGATGAATTGAATAAAAGTGGTATTTATGATGAAGATATGTTCATTGATAACGAACAAGCAATTGAGATCACAGATGAGAACACGCTATTGATCGTAGTAGATGTGAATCATGCAAATTATACAGAATGTGAACAGTTATTAAGTCAGACAAAGACAACGGTGATCTTAGATCATCATCGAAAGAATAAAGATATGATCAAGAATCCGGTACTTTCATATGTAGAGCCATATGCGTCTTCTACATGTGAATTGGTAGCAGAGATTCTTCAATATGTAGATTCAAAACCAAAGTTAGAGCCAATGGAAGCGAATGCCATGTATTATGGAATGCTTGTAGATACGGACAATTTTGTGAATAAAACAGGTGTCAGAACATTTGAGGCAGCGGCATATCTAAAGAGAAATGGGGCTGATCTTACAAAGGTAAGAAAGATGTCAAGAGAAAGCATGGAAACTTACAGGATCCGTGCGAAAGCGATCAGTGAAGCAGAGATCTTATATGGCAGGTTCGCGATCGCAACACTGGTAGGAATCGGTGTGGACAGCCCTACTGTTATTGGTGCACAGGTATCGAATGAATTACTTGATATTGATGGAATTGAAGCATCTTTTGTATTAACAGGTGTTCATGAGAGAGTCTATATCAGTGCAAGATCGATCGATGAAGTGAATGTCCAGAAGATCATGGAAGAATTCGGAGGCGGCGGACATTTGACAGTTGCAGGTGCACAGCTTGTCGATGTATCATTAGAAGAAGCCAAGAATATTATTCATGAGACATTACGATATTTGAAATCAAAAGGAGAGATATAAGTGATGAAAGTTATTTTATTAGAAGATGTAAAATCAGTTGGAAAAAAAGATGAAGTAGTAGAGGTTAATAACGGATATGCAAGAAATGTATTATTCCGCAAGAATTTAGCAATTGAAGCTACAAATAAAGCATTAAATGATCTAAAATTAAGAAAGGCGAATGATGATAAACTGGCTGCAGAAGCATTAGCAGATGCCAAAGTTTTAGCAAAAGAGATTGAAGAAAAACAATTGGTATTAAAGATGAAGGTTGGAGAAGGTGGAAGAACATTTGGATCTATTTCCACAAAAGAAATCGCAGCAGAAGCAAAGAAACAGTTAGGATATGATTTAGATAAGAAAAAAATGCATTGTGAACCAATCAAGAATCTTGGATTCCATGATGTTGCGATCAAAGTTCATCCACAGGTAACAGCAACATTAAGAGTTAAAGTAGAAGAAAAATAAGAGGGCATATTTATGGATGAAGCATTTATCAAGAAAGTGCAGCCGAACAGCCCGGAGGCAGAACAGTCTGTGATCGGTGCGATGATCATGGACAGGGATGCGATCGCAGATGTTATCGATATTGTGAATGCCGATGATTTCTATCAGAAGCAGAACGGCATCTTATTTGAAGCGATGACAGAATTATACCGGGAAGGAAAGCCGGTCGATCTGGTAACGCTTCAGAATAAATTAAAGAAAAAAGACGTGCCGGAATCTATGAAGAGTCTTGAATTTATCAGGGATCTTCTGGAAGTTGTTCCAACGTCAGCCAATGCCAAACAATACGCAACGATCGTCAGGGAAAAGGCAACACTTCGTAAATTGATCAAAGTTACAGAAGATATCACAACAGAATGTTATCTTGGTAAAGATGATGTGACAGAGATCTTGGATCACACAGAGAAGAATGTATTCGGACTTCTTCAGCAGGCAAGTGGAAGAGAAGAGTTTGTTCCAATTGACAAAGTTGTGTTAAATACACTGGATGCGATCGAAGAAGCTGCAAGTTCTGCTGGGCGAGTCACAGGTATTGCAACAGGATTTACAGATCTTGATTACAAATTATCTGGACTACATCCATCAGAACTGATTATCGTGGCGGCACGTCCTGCCATGGGTAAGACAGCATTTGTGTTGAATATCGCACAGAAAGCGGCAGTCAGGGATCACGTTCCAACAGCGATCTTTAGTCTGGAGATGTCAAAAGAACAGCTTGTAACCCGTATGATGGCGATGGAAGCGATGGTAGATTCACAATCTATCCGTACTGGTGATCTTCAGGAAACCGACTGGGAGAAGATCATGGAAAGTGCGGGAACGATCGGTCGTTCTCCATTGATCATTGATGATACACCAGGTATTACAATCGCAGAATTACGATCTAAGTGTCGTAGATACAAACAGATTCATGGACTGGACCTGATCATTATCGACTACCTGCAGTTGATGTCAGGTGGTAAGCGTTCTGAATCCAGACAGCAAGAGATTTCAGAGATCTCAAGATCGTTAAAAGCATTAGCAAGAGAGATGAATGCACCAGTGATCGCATTATCTCAGCTAAGTCGAAGAGTTGAAGAGAGAAAACCAGCCAAGCCAATGCTATCAGATCTTCGTGAGTCAGGATCGATCGAGCAGGATGCCGACGTTGTTATGTTTATTTATCGTGATGAATATTATAATGAAGATTCCGAGAAGAAAGGGATTGCAGAGATCATCGTCGACAAACAGCGAAATGGTTCAACAGGTAGTGTAGAGCTTGTATGGCTCGGACAATACACTAAATTTGGCAATAAAGAGAGAGCACCACATTAATTTTCGGGTGCTTTTTCTTACATATATAATTGGATAAAATATACAAATAAAACAAAGTTCTACAATTTTAAAACAAGATCAAATGATGTGATTGAATAAGGGGGTATCTTATGTTATCATTTCTATTTCCTCCGATCTGTCCGTTATGTGCCAAAGAATTATTGGACAAAGGAGAACATATCTGTAAAATATGCAGTAAAAAGCAGATTTTTATCAAAGAACCCACATGCTATTCTTGTGGAAAATCAATGAAGAATCAGGAAAAAGAATATTGCAGTGATTGCAGACAGCATCCGAAGAATTTTGAACGTGGTATGGGGTTATGTATTTACCAGAAACCAGTCACTGATTCACTGGCTGCGATCAAATATAAGAATGAGAGAAAATTTGCGCAGTATTATCTGGATGAAATTCGAAAAAGAAAATACAGGGAATTGCTGCGACTAAAAGCAGATGCAGTAATTCCGGTGCCGATTCATAAAAAAAAGAGAAGAAAGAGAGGGTTTAATCAGGCAGAAATCTTTGCAAAGGGGATTGCAGAGATGTTGGATCAACCGATGTATACAAAGATTGTGGAAAGAATCCATGATACAAAACCACAGAAACAATTAAGCCCAGGAGAGAGAAAAAACAATTTAAAGAAAGCTTTTCGTGGAAATTTGAAAGAATATCAGAAAGCAGGGATGCCGAAAAGAGTATTGGTGATAGATGACATTTATACGACAGGATCAACAGCGGAAGCAGTGACGACAGCGTTAAAACAATTGGGAGTGCAGGAAGTTTATGTATTTTGCATAGCAATCGGAAAAGGATTTTCCTGATATTTCCGCCATGGTGTTTTGTGTACTGGTTTGTTATAATAAGGGCTGGTATATTTGTTGAAGGATATTATTTAGAAAGAGGAAAATAGATGGAACAACGATATGATTTAAGCGGATCATTGCTTCACTGGTACGATTATAATAAACGGATCTTACCATGGAGAGAGAATAAAGATCCATACAGAATCTGGATTTCCGAGATCATGCTGCAACAGACAAGAGTGGAAGCGGTAAAGCCGTATTTTGATCGTTTTATGGAAGTGCTGCCAACGGTTTATGATCTTGCTAAAGTAGATGATGACCGGTTGATGAAATTGTGGGAAGGACTTGGTTATTACAATCGAGCAAGGAATTTAAAAGCAGCAGCACAGACGATCGTTGAAGAATATGGTGGACAACTGCCTGCTGATTATGATAAATTATTATCGCTGAAGGGCATTGGAATGTATACAGCAGGAGCAATCGGATCGATCGCATTTGAATTACAGGTTCCTGCAGTCGATGGAAATGTTCTTCGTGTGCTGACTAGATTGTGGGGAGATGATTCTGATATTCTCAAAGATAAGACAAAGAAAGCGATGGGAAGAAGAGTCATGGAATTTATGCCGGAAGACCGACCGGGAGATTTTAATCAGGCATTGATCGAACTGGGTGCGACAGTTTGTGTGCCAAATGGGAAACCATTATGTGATCAGTGTCCATGGGATACGGTTTGTAGAGCTTACAAAGAAGATCTTATAGACAAATTACCGGTCAAAACTCCGAAGAAGGCAAGAAAGATCGAGCATAAGACTGTATTTTTATTAGAATGCAACGATCAGATCGCAATCCATAAACGAGGAGACAAAGGATTGCTTGCCGGATTATGGGAGTTCCCGAATGAAGATAAGAAAATGGATGCCGAAGATATCAAGGAATGGATGACTGCGCATCATATGGAAGATGCCAAGGTAGAAGCAGCAGGGAAAGGAAAACATATCTTCAGTCATGTGGAATGGCACATGGAAGGAGTAAAAATTTCCTTAAAAACGCCGATAGAAAGCAAAGATTACGTTTGGGTACTAAAAAAAGAACTAGAAAATACGTATGCATTGCCGTCAGCATTTGAAATATTCCGTAAGATATTGTAAAATAGAAGTTACGTATATAATTATGGAATGTAAAATTCCATAAAAGCTAAATTATTATTAAAAAGGAGAACAGATTATGAAAAAGTTTTTAACAGTCGCATTAGCTGGTGTACTGGCAGCATCTATGCTGTTTACAGGATGTAGTAAAAAAGAAGAAAGCAAGGTTCCAGACAAACTGATCGTAGGAACAAACGCAGAATTTCCACCATTCGAATATATGAATGATAAGAAACAGCCAGACGGTTTCGATATTGCTATGATCAAAGAAATCGGAAAACGTATGGACAAAAAGGTTGAGATCCAGAACATGGAATTCAAATCTCTGATCGGGGCTATGGAGTCTAATTCAATCAATACGATCATTGCAGGAATGACAAAGACAAAAGAACGTCAGAAATCTGTAGATTTTTCTGATAGCTACTATACATCTAATCAGGCAATTATCTTAAAGAAAGACAGCAAGATCAAAAAATTATCTCAGTTAGAAGGAAAGAAAGTCGGTGTTCAGGAAGGAACAACTGGTGACATCATTGCTTCTGGAGAAAAATTTGGTGAAAAGAACAAAGTCATCGTAAAGACAGATGTAAAACGTTATAAAAAGGGTGTTGACGCTGTTATGGATCTGAAAAACGGTGCAATTGATGCGGTTGTTATTGATGAAAAACCAGCACAGGAATTTGTGAAAAACAATGCGAAGAAGTTAAAATTAGTTGTTGACTCTGCAGGTGCGGAATACTACTGTATCGCAATTACAAAAGGTAACACAGCATACAAAGAAGAGATCAACAAACAGATCAAAGCAATCAAAAAAGACGGAACATATGATAAGCTGAAAGCAAAATACATTGATTCCGCAAACTAGGAAATTAGGAAGGTAAGGTTTCAAAATGTTAGATTCATTTTACAGAGCGTTTGTCGCCGAGCAGCGCTATCTGCTGTATCTTGATGGATTAAAGGTGACGATCTTAGTATCTGTCATTGCAATTCTTATTGGTGTAGCACTTGGT
This sequence comes from uncultured bacterium, assembly GCA_905215045.1. Next base: position 38,793 of record CAJMOO010000002.1, read on the forward strand.
ACGATCTTGGCGTTAATGCGCTTGACGGCAGAGCAGAAAGGAAAGAGTACACTTTTATCGAAGATCGCATACGTGTACATTGATATCATCCGTGGAACACCAACATTGACACAGTTGATGATCATGTATTTCGTTATTTTAAAAGGTCAGAATGGACTGCTTGTAGGTTCCTTAACCTTTGGTTTGAACAGTGCAGCTTATGTTGCTGAGATCATCCGTGCAGGAATTCAGGCGGTTGATCAGGGACAGATGGAAGGTGGACGTTCTCTTGGATTATCCTATGTACAGACAATGAAAGATATTATCCTGCCTCAGGCGATTAAGAACATTCTTCCTGCCCTTGGAAATGAATTTATCGTACTGGTAAAAGAAACTTCTATTTTAGGATATGTAGCGATCGTCGATCTGACAAAGGTATCAGATTTCGTAATTTCAAGAATCTTCGAAGCACTGGCACCATTGCTTGGAACAGCACTGATCTACTATGTGATCGTTAAGTTCCTGACATTAGGATTAAACGCATTAGAAAGGAGACTGAGACAAAGTGATAGACGTTAAAAATTTGCATAAATATTTCGGATCTCTGGAAGTGTTAAAAGGCATTGACTGTCATATTGACAAAGGAGAATGCGTTTGTGTGATCGGACCATCTGGATCTGGAAAGAGTACATTTTTAAGATGCTTAAACTTATTAGAGACTCCTACAAAGGGAGATATTGTCATTGATGATATGCATTTAACAGAGAAGAATTTCGATGTTGATGCAATGAGAAAACGAGTTGGAATGGTATTTCAGCATTTTAACTTATTCCCACATCTGACAATCCTTGAGAATGTTACATTAGCTCCGATCCGTCACAAGATGATGACAGAAGAGCAGGCAAAAGAAAAAGCGATGGAATTGTTAAACCGTGTAGGCGTTGGTGATAAAGCTGATAATTATCCAGCGCAGTTATCTGGTGGACAGAAACAGCGTGTAGCGATCGCAAGATCACTGGCATTATCACCGGAAGTCATGTTGTTTGATGAACCAACTTCAGCACTTGACCCTGAGATGGTTGGGGAAGTATTAGAAGTTATGAAACAGCTTGCCCAAGAAGGTATGACAATGGTTGTCGTAACTCATGAGATGGGATTTGCAAGAGAAGTTGCCAATCGTGTATTTTTCATGGATGGTGGTGGAATCCTTGAAGAAGGAACACCAGAACAGATCTTTGATCATCCACAGGAAGAGCGAACAAAGACATTTTTAAGCAAAGTATTATAAAAGATCATAAGAATAAGAAGGGAGATACACATATTTTAATGTTATATCTCCCTTCTTTTTGTATACAAAAAAATAAATTTGATATTAATTTAGGGAATCTTTGCAAAATTCAGGTTTCTCGATGGAAAACGACAAAATGATGTGCTATCATAAAAGGGTATTTAAGTAAATTAGGGGAATATATCAAACAAAAATAGGAAGGGGATAAGAAGTGAACCAGAATGTAAAGATAACCAGACAACAGGCAGAAGAAGAAGCTAAAATGCTGGAGAAAGTATTTGATGTTGTCAGGTTTTTGGAGGGGGATTTTTTTGAGCAGATGCAAGATGATCCACGCATCGGAGTAAAAATTGGAATGTGTCAGTGCTATGATTTTTGGAAGAAGAATAAACCATGTGAGAATTGTACATCAATGAAAGCATACGCGGAGAAGAAACAAAAAACAAAACTGGAATTTTTGGATGCAGATGTTTTTCTGGTTATTTCAAGATATCTGGAAATAGATGGTGAAGCATGTGTCATGGAGCTTGTTAAGCATCTTGAGAATGACACGTTGATCGATACCGATGGAAGGGACAAACTTGTTGGCAAGTTAAAAGGGTATCAGGATAAATTATACATAGATCCGGTAACAGGCGTTTACAATCGAAGATATTTTGAAGATGAGATTCGTAATATGCAGAATTCAGCAGGGGTTGCGATGATCGATCTGGATGATTTTAAATTGTATAATGATATTTATGGACATGATATGGGAGATCAGGTTCTCTGTATTGGTGCGGATGTGATCAAGAATTGTATTCGCAAGACAGATAAGTTAATACGTTATGGCGGAGATGAATTTTTATTGATCTTGTCGGATATGGTAAGAGGTACTTTGCGTGGAAAACTGCTTCAGATTCAAGAGGCTATTGAGAATGCAACGATTCCAAACTGCTCTAGATTGAAGCTTACAGCAAGTATTGGAGGAGTGATATCGGAAGATGGGCAGATCGATGAGGCGATCGCGAAAGCAGACCAGTTGATGTATAAGGCAAAAGATCATAAGGCACAGGTCATAACAGAATGTGATAAAACGATATTTAAAAAGGAAAAAATTCAGAATAAACCTAAAATTTTGATCGTTGATGATTCAGAATTTAACCGTGCGATCTTGAAAGAGATTTTAGAGGAAACCTACGAAATCATAGAAGCTGATGGTGGAAATGAAGCATTGCATAAGATCGATGAATATGGAATGAAAATTTCGCTTGTACTATTAGATATCATTATGCCAGAAAAGGATGGTTTTGAAGTTTTGAAATATATGGAAGAAGAGCGTTTAATCTCAGATATTCCAGTTATTATAATCTCAAGTGAGGATTCTGCGAATTATATCAGAAGAGCTTATGAGATGGGAGTTTCTGATTATATTAACCGCCCATTTGATGCCAATATTGTCTATCAGAGAGTATCTAATACAGTGAAATTATATGCAAAACAAAGAAGATTGATGGCAATGGTTACAAGAGTTTAGGACATTATTTACAAACAGATCATACGAGGTAAACTATGCAGTTAAAGAAGCTTATGATTGAAGTCATGGTCTTTTTCGTATTAGGCTGCTTTCTTTGTGCATGTGGAAAGACAAAAGATCAGACTAGAAAAACAACAAAAGATGCGAACAAAGAGATTATGATCGGTGGAGACAATTATCCGCCATTTAACTATACCGATGAGAATGGCAATCTGGCAGGAATCGATGTAGAATTTGCCAGAGAAGCCTTTCATCGTATGGGTTATAAGCCGGTCTTTGTAAATATTGATTGGGAGAATAAGAAAAATCTTGTGGAACAAGGAAAAATAGATTGTATATGGGCGTGCTTTTCAGTGACAGGAAGAGAAAATGATTATCACTGGGCAGGTCCTTATATGCTGAGCCGTCAGGTGATCGCAGTGAACGACAGCAGCAAGATCAATAAGTTGTCTGATCTTAAGAATAAAATCATTGCGGTTCAGTCTACAACCAAACCAGAGGAATTATTTCTAAAACAAACAGATCCCAAAATACCAAAAGTAAAACAAGTCTACAGTATGGAAAACAGAGAATTGATCTATACTTCTCTGAGCAGAGGATATGTAGACGCTATTGCAGCACATGAGATCTCGATCAGACAGTATATGTCTGATTTTGAAGCAAAATACAGAATTCTTGATGAAGATATTCTTGAGACTGGAATTGGTGTTGCGTTTGCAAAAAATGATAAAAGAGGAATAGAAAAAGAACTGTCAAAGACATTAAAAGCAATGGTCAAAGATGGAAGTGCCAAAAAAATTCTACAAAAATATGTTCCTGATGCAGAAAAATATCTGGAGGTGAACAGCCTTGAGAGATAAAGCGGATAAAAGATTATGGACATTGAGTATTGTTGGCTGTGTGATCGTTGTCGTGACAGTTCTTTTTGTGTCCGTAAAAATAGAAACAAACAATACCAAAAACAGGATTCATTCGATGATGGAATACATCAAGGATCAATATTCTATGTATAACAGTTTTAATGAAGCAGTTGAAGCAAGAAGTCTTGTCAGAATGGTTGAAAAAGTTCAGCAGACAGCGAGAAATTTCAAAACAGATAGACAGGCATTGGAAAAAGAATATTTAAAACAGTATGCAAGGGAACAAAGACTTACGGGGATTATTGTATTAAATGATAAGAATAAACAAATTGCACAATATCATACTGGACCAAGATTTAAAAAAGTTTTGGGTTATGTCATGGAGAAAGAAACACTTCGTGATGTAAAGAATTATCCACAAAAATCATATATGGCAAGAATTGAGCTGAAAAATGGAGGCTATATTGATCTGGCATCGTATGGAAGAAAGGATGCAAAAGGAACGGTTATAGGATATCAGTATGTAAAAACCGAATATGCGAAAAACAATAATCTTACAATCCAAAACGTGCTTGCTGGATATAAGCGGGAAAATGATGGAACGATCGTAATCACAAATGGAAATGATATTATAGCATCAAATGATGAAAAATTAATTGATACAAAGGTACAGGAAGATTCTATTATTAATGAGATCCGACAAAGTGTAAAAGTAGGACAGTTTGCAATCATCCGAAACGGTATTAAACAATATTTTACAAGTCTTGATAAGGGACGAAATTATTATATTTACGTGTATGCAGAAGACAGGAATCTTGTAAAAACATTGACGAGTAACATTGGAATAGCGGTTATTTTATATGGAATTTTTGTGGCAATCTTAATGACGATCAAAGCAAGATCCAATCAACAATATGAACGCATTCAGAAACAACGAGAAGAAGAGTATAAAAGAGAATTAGAAAAATCAGCAAAAGAAGCAAAGAAAGCCAATATTGCCAAAACAGAATTTCTGCAAAGAATGAGCCATGATATCCGGACACCGATCAATGGAATCAGGGGAATGGTAGAAGTTGGAGATTATTATAAAAGTGATATAGAAAAACAATCAGAATGCCGCAAAAAAATATGGGAAGCATCAGGCTTCTTACTAGAATTGATCAATGAAGTTTTGGATATGGGAAAATTGGAATCGGAAGAAGTGATCCTGGAGAGAAGAAGTTTTAATTTCTTTCAATTGTTTCAAGAGATTCGAATGGTTATTGAAAAACAGGCTAGAGAGAGAGGAATTAATATAGTTGTACATAAATATAATGTGATTCATGAAGATTTGATCGGAAGTCCAGTGCATGTAAAAAGAGTTGTGATGAATATTTTAACAAATGCGATCAAATATAACAAAAATAATGGAAAGATCTGCATAGAATTTAATGAAATTCAGAAAAATTACAATACTATTATTATTCGATTTAAATGTGAAGACACTGGAATTGGAATGAGTGAATCATTCCAAAAGACGATCTATGAGCCATTTGCACAGGAAAAAGCAGGGGCACGAACGGTTTATGGTGGAACAGGACTTGGGATGCCGATCACAAAAAGTCTTGTAGAGAAAATGGGAGGAACAATCTCATTTGAGAGTGAGCAAGGTGTGGGAACGACGTTTTATATTGAGCTTCCATTTCAGATCGATCATAATATAAAGCACGAAGAACTTAAGACAAAAGAGATAAAAAAAGCATCGATCAAGGGTGTCAATGTATTGCTTGCCGAAGATAATGAATTGAATATGGAAATTGCAGAATTTGTTCTGGAGAGTGCCGGGGCGAATGTAATTAAGGCATTTAATGGAAAAGAAGCATTGGAAATTTTCAAAGAATCGAAACTAGGAGAAATTGATATTATTTTAATGGATGTGATGATGCCGGTGATGGACGGATTAGAAGCAGCGAGATATATAAGATGGAGCAATAAAGAAAATGCCAGAGATATTCCGATCATTGCGATGACAGCGAATGCATTTACGGAAGATCGTAGGAGAGTTTTGGAAGCGGGAATGAATGAGCATTTGGCGAAACCGTTGGAATCTGAGGTGTTGATCAAGACGATCGCGAATTATTGTGGGAAGGTCGATCATTTTAAATAATAATACAACAGATTGTAAAACATTGCATGAAAACTGTCAAAAAATTGTGAATAATTGCTAAAAACATGCAAAAAAACAGATAAAATACTAGCAAAAATAAATAGAAAGGACTACAATGGTTGGTATGAAAGGAGGTTTTACTGATGGAAAGAATAGCAGAGAAACTTTCAGAGATCGAAAAGACAGCGCGTGCGATCGTAGATAATGCGCAGGAACAAAAGCATCAGATGGAAATGCAGATGCAGAAAAAGAGGGATGCATTTGATGCAGATATGGAAAAGGAGACGAACGAAAAGATATTAAAGATTCAGTCGGATCTTGCAACAAACATGGAAAAACTTCTAAAGAAACAAGAAGAACAGAATAACAATGAAATAGAATCTTTAAAACAAGACTTCAAAGAACATCACAGCGAATATGCAAAACAGATATTAGAGCGAGTGATCAAAGTATAGGAGGCGATAGCATTGAGAGATGTGATGCGCTACAGCGGAATTGTGACGAAAGTCGCAGCAATGCGTGCAAAGCTTTTAAAACCACAGGATTATGAACAGCTGGCTTCTATGGATACAGTGACAGATATCATTGAATATCTGAAACAGACAAAATCGTACGGAAAATTTATCACACAGATGGATGAATCACTGTATCACAGAGGTAATATCGAAAAAGTCCTGATCCAGTCATTATATGATGATTACACAAGACTTTATCGTTTCGCAGATATGCAGCAAAAAGATTTTTTAAAGATCTTTATGAAACGGTATGAAGTAGATTTGGTTCGATATTGCTTAAGAATTGTATTTAATCACAGTAATGTACCATTTGATCTGAATTACAAAAAGCCATTTTTTGATAAATATTCAAAGATACGGATTGACCAGCTAGTGACGGCAAAGAATATTGATCATCTGGTAGATTACCTGAAGAATACAGAATATTATGCACCACTGTCAAGAATCCGACAGTCAGGGGCATCGACATTAGCGGATTATGAACTGGCATTGGATTTATATTATTTTTCTATGATGTGGAAAGAACGCAAGGGAAATTGGGATAAAAAAGATAAGGAAATGCTGACTAAAGAATTAGGAGCAAAGATCGATCTATTAAATCTTCAATGGATTTATCGAGCAAAGAAATATTACCATATGCTCGCACCAGATATTTACACATTGTTAATTCCGATTCAACATAAACTTTCGAATCAGGAATTTAAAGATCTGGTCGAAGCGCCATCAGTGGAAGAATTCAAAAGAAGATTAAATGAAACTTATTACGGAAAGAAATATGAGTTCGGAGAACAGGTGCAGATGGAAAGCGTGGTAAATGAATGTGTAGAACATATCCTAACGATCGCTTACAGAAACCACCCATATTCTCTGGCGAGTATACAACAATATTTATTTTTAAAGGAGGAAGAGACTTATAAGATCACCACGGCACTGGAATGTATCCGCTACGGATTATCACAACGAGAGACATTACAGTATTTGGTGAGACAACAACGACGTCAAGGAGGTAATGCATCATGATCGTAAAGATGAAATTCTTAAGCATTTCCGGTCCGAGAACTGATATTGACAGGGTAAGTGCATCTTATCTTTCCAAATACGAAATGCAGCTGGAAAATGCGATCACAGAATTAAAGACGACAGATAACCTCATGCCGTTTATGGATGTGAATCCTTACAAAGAACCGCTTTCTAAAGCGGAACAGTATGTATTGATGCTTGCACAGCCAAAAGGAGAGATGGATACATCTCTTACGGCAGATGAGATCCTGACAATGATCAGGGATCTCAATCATGATTATCTGGACCTTAAGGCAAGGGAAGACCGGTTAAAGAAGCAGAAAGAAGAATTATTAGAAAAACTTCATGAACTTGAACCGTTTCAGCCTTTAGAGTTAAATTTAAAAGAAGTTTATGGCTATCAATATATGAAAGTCAGATTCGGACGAGTAAACGTAGAGTATTATCAGAAACTTGAAAAATATTTATTCGATGATCTCAATGCAATTTTTTTAGAAGGAATTCGAAATGAAAATTATGTGTATGGATGTTATTTTGCGGCACATAAGGAGATGGGAAAGATTGATTCTACCTTTAAATCTCTGCATTTTGAAAATATCGCACTTCCAGACGATTACGAAGGAATGCCGGCAGAGATTTGCAGAAATTTAAGAAATCAGATCGATGAGATTGAAAAAGAAATCGAAAATGTCCAGAAACAGATGAAAGATTTCTTATCAGTCAAGGCAAAGAAGATTCGAGGAGCGAGATATAAGTTAGAAGAATTATCCAATAACTTCGATGTGCGTAAAATGGCAGCCTGTATGGAAAATGAAGAACAGGAAGATTACTACATTCTCTGTGGATGGATGAGTGAAAAAGATACACAGGCATTTATTGAGGAGACAAAAGATGATGATAGGATCACGATCATTGTTGAAGAAGGAAGAGAAAAATTCTTCGGTGATCCACCAACGAAATTACAGAATCCCAAATTCTTCAAACCATTTGAAATGTTTATCAGAATGTATGGACTGCCATCCCATGATGAGATGGATCCAACCATTTTCGTGGCACTGACTTATACCTTTATCTTTGGAGCGATGTTTGGGGATGTTGGTCAGGGATTGTGTTTGTTTATCGGCGGGGGATTACTATATAAGATCAAGAAATGGAATCTAGCAGGAATCATTTCTGTTGCCGGAATTTTTTCTACATTCTTTGGCTTTATGTTTGGAAGCTTCTTTGGATTTGAAGGAACGATCATTAAACCAATGTGGTTATCGCCAATGCATGCGATGATGAAATTACCGTTTGTTGGGCAGTTAAATACTGTATTTATTGTGGCAGTTGCATTTGGTATGGCACTGATCCTGCTTGCGATGGTATTTCAGATCATCAATGCAAAGAAACGAGGGGATAAAGAAAATTTATTTTTTAGTCCAAATGGAGTTGCAGGACTTGTATTTTATGGATTCCTTGTCTTAACGATCGTGCTTTATATGACAGGTCATAAAACACCAGGAAATATCATGATGATCATTTTCCTTGGAATTCCAGTGATCATGTTCTTATTAAAAGAACCATTAGGACAGCTCGTGGAAGGAAAGAAACCAAAAGCAGAAGGCGGCGTTGGAATGTTTCTGGTGCAGGGATTTTTTGAATTGTTCGAGACGATGTTAAGTTTCTTCTCTAACACGATCTCATTTGTGCGTATCGGGGCATTTGCAGTGAGCCATGCGGCTATGATGGAAGTTGTTCTGATGCTCGGAGGGATCACAGATGGAGCAGGAAATCCAAACTGGATCATCATTGTTCTTGGAAATATTATCGTGTGTGGACTAGAAGGTCTGGTTGTCGGAATTCAGGTATTGCGTCTGGAATATTATGAAATGTTCAGTCGTTTCTATACGGGATCAGGAAGAGAATTCCATCCGTATGACAATCATGCAGGCAAGGAAAATTAGGAGGTATCGGTTATGACATTAGCAATCAAATTAGCGATCATCGCAGCATTAATCTTAAGTATATTTATTCCATTTGGTTATTTTCTTCATGGAGAGAGAACAAAGAAACGTTATAAACGAAGTATTGCATTTAACGCTTTTTTCTTCTTCGGGATCATTGTGATCGCCGGAGTGATGATGTTTGTCACAGATCCGGTACAGGCAGCACAAGCAGGTTCTGATGCAGGAATGGCTACAGGACTTGGATATCTGGCAGCAGCATTATCAACAGGACTTTCTTGTGTTGGTGGTGGTATCGCCGTAGCGAGTGCCGCAAGCGCAGCTTTAGGAGCGATCAGTGAAGATCCAAGTGCCTTAGGTAAATCACTGATCTTCGTAGGTCTGGCAGAAGGTGTATGTCTGTATGGATTGATCATTTCATTTATGATCATTGGTAAACTTGGATAGATCAGGAAGTGATAGTTATGAAGATGTATTTGATCAGCGATAACTTAGATACATTGACAGGAATGCGGTTAGCTGGGGTTGATGGGATCGTAGTTCATGAAAGGGATGAATTAAAAGAAACGATCGAGAAAGCTATGAGTGATCCAGAGATTGGGATCGTGCTTTTGACAGAGAAATTTGGAAGAGAATTTCCAGAATTGATCGACGAGATCAAGCTGGAGCGGAAAATGCCGCTTCTGATCGAGATTCCTGACAGGCACGGAACTGGACGGAAGAAAGATTTTATCACGTCTTATGTCAATGAGGCGATTGGATTGAAATTGTAAGCCGGCTGTAGAAGGAAGGTGACAACATTGACAGTAGAAGAAAAGATTTCACATATCAGAGAAGCTGCCATGGAAGAAGCAAGAGCCAGAGGAAATGAAATCATAGATCAGCATCAGAAGGCATTGGAAGGCGTGTTCAAAACACATAAACAAGAAGCTGTGATGCAGGCAGATACGAGGATCAAGACCGAAACAGCATCGGCAAGGCAGCAGTTAAATACAGTAACATCCAAAGGGCAGCTAAAACTTCGAAGACAATTAAGCCGAGTGCAGAATGAATTAAAAAATAAATTGTTTGAGGAAGTCCGGGAAATGGCAGAAGAATACATGAAAACCGAAGCGTATAAAGAATTACTTGTATCCTATATTGCAAAAGCGGCGAGATTCGCAGATGGGAATCCATTGACAATCTATATTAACAGTTCGGATGAGGACAAAAAAGAATTCCTCGAAAAACGAACTGGAATGACAGTAACAGTCAGCGAAGAAGATTTTCTTGGAGGAATCCGTTCGATTATTCCGGGAAGAAATATCTTGATCGATCATTCATTTTCAGGTGCTTTGGAGAAAGAATACGAAGAATTTACCTTTAAAGGGGGTGTGACAGGTGAGT
>CAJMOO010000003.1 GCA_905215045.1 uncultured bacterium
GATCTTACAATAAAAAGGAAATTGTTTCAGCACACGCTGAATAATGGTAAATGAAGAGAAATGCCATACGTTTAGGCTTTTTAAGAAGGTTTAGGCGTGTGGCATTTCCTATTTTTAAGAAAAGGAGTAACAGGTCATATGGAGAAATTAGTGAAAGTGGCAGTTGATGCCATGGGTGGAGATCATGCACCAGGAGAAGTTGTAAAAGGTGCCGTTGATGCTGTGAATGAAAAAAACAATCTGAAAGTATTTCTTGTAGGAAAAGCACCAAGGATTCATGAAGAATTAAGCAAATATCAGTATAAAAATGAACAAATTGAAGTTGTGAATGCAGAAGAAGAAATTTCTTGTGACGAATCACCAGTAGAAGCGATTCGTAAGAAGAAAGATTCTTCCATGGTGGTCGCCCTGAAAATGGTAAAGGATAAGACTGCAGATGCATTTGTATCAGCTGGAAGTTCAGGAGCGATCCTTGTTGGAGGACAGTTTGTTGTTGGAAGGATTAAAGGGATCAAGAGAGCACCACTGGGAGCAGTGATGCCAACAGCCAAAGGTCCGATGTTATTAGTTGATGCTGGAGCGAATATGGATGCGAAAGCGGAATATCTGCTTCAGTTTGCACAGATGGGATCTATCTATATGGAAGATGTTCTTGGAATCAAGAACCCAAGAGTTGGACTTGTCAATGTCGGTGTGGAAGAAGCCAAAGGAAATCAGCTGGTAAAAGAAACAGGTCCATTATTAAAGGAATGTGAAAATATCAATTATATCGGAAGTATCGAAGCAAGAGAAATCCCATACGGTGCAGCGGATGTTGTTGTATGTGATGCATTTGCAGGAAATATCGTTCTGAAACTGGAAGAAGGATTAGCAGCAGTGTTAGTCAGTCAGATCAAAGAAGGAATGATGTCAACATTAAAGAGTAAGATCGGTGCACTATTAGCGAAACCAGCATTAAAGAAGACGTTAAAGAAATTTGATGCTTCTGAATATGGTGGAGCGCCATTACTTGGATTAAATGGATTGGTTGTAAAAGCACATGGATCTTCAAGTGCAAAAGAAATGAAAAATGCGATCATTCAGTGTATCGCATTTGCCGAAGAAGATATTACGCAGAAGATCAAAGACCAGATCGTGAAAGGATAAGAAGAAAATGGATGCAAAAAGTGTGGAAGAATTTCAAGAGCAGATAGGAATTAAATTTCATGAGCCATCCCGACTTTGGAATGCCTTCATTCATAGTTCCTATGCAAATGAACGAAGAATGAGCAAAGATAAGAATAATGAACGTCTCGAATTTTTGGGAGATGCAGTTCTTGAGCTGGTAACAAGTAATTATCTGTATCGCACATACCAGAAAGAATCAGAGGGAAAGTTAAGCAAGATCAGGGCGAGTCTTGTATGTGAGCCGACACTTGCAGGATGTGCAAGGGATATCAACCTTGGGAAATATGTTCTCTTAAGCAAAGGAGAAGATATGACAGGTGGAAGATCAAGAGATTCCATTCTTTCTGATGCATTTGAAGCTGTGATCGGTGCGATTTATTTAGATCAGGGAATCGAAACAGCAACAAAATTCATTGAGACATATTTATTTAAAGATGTAGAAAATAAAGTTCTGTTTTTCGATGCAAAGACGAATCTTCAGGAGATTGTTCAGGGAGAAGGAAAAGGACGATTAAAATATGTGCTTGTTGGAGAAGAAGGTCCAGATCACGCCAAAATCTTTACGGTAGAAGCACGTCTTGGAGAGAATGTGATCGGAACAGGATCAGGACATAGTAAAAAGTCAGCAGAACAGCATGCTGCATTTGAGGCGATCAAACGCCACAAAAAATAACACGAAACAGAGGTGGACATGTATTTAAAAAGTATTGAGGTCAATGGCTTTAAATCTTTTGCCCATAAAATGATCTTTAAATTTGAACATGGGATCACAGGAATCGTAGGTCCAAATGGAAGTGGAAAGAGTAACGTTGCAGATGCTGTTCGATGGGTGCTTGGAGAACAAAGAGCAAAACAGCTTCGTGGTTCTAGAATGGAAGATGTTATTTTTTCGGGGACAGAGCTTCGAAAGCCGATGGGATCTGCTTATGTTGCGATCACATTAGATAACAGTGACCATAGTCTGCCAATCCAGTTTGAAGAAGTAACAGTTGCCAGAAGAGTCTATCGTTCTGGGGAAAGTGAATATTTGATCAACGGAAGTGCCTGCCGAAGAAAGGATATTGTAGAACTTTTTTTTGATACAGGAATCGGAAAAGAGGGATATTCGATCATCGGACAGGGACAGATCGAACAGATCTTAAGTGGAAAACCGGAAGAGAGAAGAGAATTATTTGATGAAGCAGCAGGAATTGTTAAATACAAGAAAAACAAGCTGGAAACACAAAAATCTTTGGAAATCGAACGTGAGAATCTGGTACGAGTCACAGATATCTTAACGGAATTGGAACGTCAGGTTGGACCGCTTAAGAAACAGTCAGAACGTGCGAGAGAATATCTGTTGTTAAGAGATCAGTTGAAAGATGAAGATGTGAAGTTGTTCCTGCTTGAGAATCAGAATCTTGAGAAGGAATTAAAAGAGCTGGATGAAAAGATAGAAATCGCTCAGCGGGAGATCAATGAGGCAAATCAGACACTTGCCAAAGCAAAAGAGAAATACGGAAAACAAGAAGAGTTTTTGGATCATTTAAAACAGGAAATCGAAACGATCACTGCTCATATTTCTGAAATGAAGCTTACAAAGCAGAAAAAAGAAGGAAAGATTCAGGTTTTAAATGAACAGATCAATACAGAACATATGCGTGAGAGTATGTATCTGGAGTCTAAGGATAAGCTGTATAAAGATCTGAATGAAAAGAAAGCACAGTTAAAGAGATTTGAGGCAGAGACAGAAGAAATTCGTAAGGAATATGAATCTGTCATGGAACAAAAGATACAAAAAGAAAGCGAAGTTGCATTGTATCAGAAGCAGATTCAGGATCTTGAGAGAGAACAAGAAGAGATTGAAATCCGAGTGAATGCTGTCAGAGAAGGCCGTATGCGGGTGGCTGGAGCGATTGAGCGTTCCCAGACAGTGAAAGAACAGCTAAATGTCCGGATCATAGGACTGGATCATCAGATAGAAGAAATAAAACGGCAGATCAATGATCAGGAAAAAGAAAAAGATTCTTCTAGTCAGAAGATCGAAGAGATCAATGAGAAGAAAAAACGATCTGAAATCGAATGTCATAATGCCAAGAGAATCGAAGAAACATTGATAGCGGAACGCCGTCAGATTCAGGAACAGATGGATCAGAAAAGAGAGAAATATCATAGAGTGCGTTCCAACTATGAAACAATGCGGAATATGGCAGAACGTTATGATGGATATGGATTCGGGATCAAGAAGGTGATGGAACAACAGACTGTGACATCTGGGATCATTGGAGCGGTTGCAGATATCATCAAAGTGGAAGAAAAATACGAAACAGCGATCGAGACAGCTCTGGGCGGAAGTATTCAGAACATTGTAACGGATACGCAGAAAACAGCGAAGAAGATGATCGAATATCTGAAGAAGAATCGTTATGGAAGAGTTACGTTTTTGCCGCTGGATGCAGTGAAGGGAAAAGAATTTGCAAGGAAAGAAATTCTTTTAGAACCAGGGGTGATCGGGGCAGCCAACCAACTTGTGATCTATGATGAAGTATATAAGGATTTATTTGCATCACTGCTTGGACAGATTCTTGTTGTAAAAGATATGGATGTAGGAATTAAAATTGCAAATAAATATCATCACAGTGTAAGGATCGTAACGCTTGATGGGGATTCCTTAAACCGAGGCGGTGCAATGTCTGGAGGTGCTTTTAAGAACAAGAGCAATCTGCTTGGAAGATCCAGAGAAGTTGAAGAATTAAAGAAGAAGCTGGATCGATGGACGAAAGCAATCACAGAAGATGAAGAAAAATATCATGAAAATGAAAAAAAACTCAAAGAATATCAGCAAAATATGATAGACTTAGAGAAAGAGATACAAGAAATCTCTTTGGAATTAAATACACAGCAGATGTCACAATCTGCGATCAAGCGAAGAAAAGAAGAGCTTGATAATAGGCACGAACAGTTAAGTATACAGAGACAACAACTGGAAGAAGAATTAAGGAATGCGGAAGATGATGCTGACAGACTGCAAGATGAACAGGTAGATCTTGAAAGTGCAAATGAGCAGGATGAAGAAAGGATCAAGGAGATCAGTGAGATTCTTGAACATCTTAGAAAACATGCCGAACAGCATGCAATGGAAGTTTCCAAGGTTCATATGCAGTTAAGCAAAGAATCACAGAAGTTAGAATTTCAGGAGAATAATCAGGAGCGAGTAAGATCTGAGATCGAACATCTATCAGAAGAGGTTCAAGAAAATCAGAAAGATACTGGAAGTATCAATGAGAATGTAAAAGCATTAAAACAGCAGATCGAACATTTAAAAGAATCATGCGAAGCAATGGAACGAAAGATCATAGAAGATCAGAACAGGCATCAGAAGATGCAGGAAGAAGTGAAGGAGAAAGAAGTCCTTTATAAGGATATCCTTAAAGAACGCGAAGAGATGCTTGAACGTATCAGTGGATATGACAAAGAAATGTATCGTCTGGAGAGTCAGAGAGAGAATCGAAAAGGAAAGAAAAAAGAGCTTTTGGATTATATGTGGGAGAATTACGAGATCACATATCATCAGGCAAAACAGAGGATCGATCTGGATGAGACGCAGAGCCTTACAAAGGTTAAGGAAACAATCTCTGAGTTAAAAAATAAGATCAAGAACCTTGGACCAGTTAATATCAATGCAGTCGAAGATTATAAAGAAGTTTCCGAACGTTACGAATTTATGCAGAAACAGCATGAAGATATCGTGACAGCAGAAGCACATCTGACAGGTTTGATGGAAGAACTGGAAGATGCGATGCGCCGTCAGTTTAATGCAAAGTTTAAAGACATCAAACGAGTATTTCAGGAAGTATTCGTGGAATTATTTGGTGGTGGAGAAGCAAGATTGGAACTTACAGATGATGATGTATTAGAATCTGGAATCAGGATCATTGCACAGCCTCCAGGAAAGAAACTTCAGAATATGATGCAGTTATCAGGTGGAGAGAAAGCTTTAACAGCGATTTCATTATTATTTGCGATCCAGAATTTAAAACCATCTCCGTTTTGTCTCCTGGATGAGATTGAAGCGGCATTGGATGATTCAAATGTCACAAGATTTGCAAAGTATCTGCATAAACTTACAAAGGATACACAGTTTATCGTGATCACACATCGAAGAGGAACGATGATGGCAGCAGATGTTTTATATGGGATCACGATGCAGGAAAAAGGTATTTCAACTCAGGTTTCTGTAAATTTGATCGAGAATGATTTAGATGAATAAAAGGAGAATGGCTATGTCAGAGAAAAAAGGATTTTTTAAAAGACTTGCACAGGGATTAAGTAAAACAAGAGATAATATTGCCTCAAGTTTTGACTCTATTTTCAGCGGATTTTCTGGAATAGATGAGGATTTTTATGAAGAGCTGGAAGAGATTTTGATCATGAGTGATATGGGAATTGATACAACAATGAATATCATTGAAGATCTGAAGAAAAAAGTAAAAGAAAATAAGATCAAAGAGCCGGAAGAATGCCGACAGCTTTTGATCGATTCTATTAAGGATCAGATGAGACTGGATGATAGTGCTTATGATTTTATTGATAAAAAGAGTGTCGTTCTTGTCATTGGAGTAAATGGTGTAGGGAAAACAACATCTGTTGGAAAACTTGCGGCATCATTAAAAGGACAAGGAAAAAAAGTATTACTGGCAGCTGCGGATACATTCCGTGCTGGAGCGATCGAACAGCTCAAAGAATGGTCAAATCGTGCTGGGGTTGATATCATCAGTCAAGCAGAGGGTGCAGATCCTGCGGCTGTTGTATATGATGCGGTAGCAGCAGCAAAAGCAAGAGATGTCGATGTGTTGTTATGTGATACAGCAGGACGACTTCATAATAAGAAGAATCTGATGAATGAGTTAAGCAAGATCAATCGTATCATCCAAAAAGAATACAGTGAAGCTTATTTAGAGACACTGATCGTCTTAGATGGAACAACTGGACAAAATGCCATGGCACAGGCAAAACAGTTTAAAGAAGCAACAGACATTTCAGGAATTATTTTGACGAAATTAGATGGAACAGCAAAAGGCGGAATCGCGATCGCAATCCAGTCAGAACTTGGAATTCCAGTAAAATACATTGGTATTGGGGAACAGGTTGATGATCTTCAGAGATTTGATCCAGATATGTTTGTCAATGCATTATTCGAAAAAGGAGAAGAAAATTAAAATGTTAGAACTAAAAGATTTTGAAGCTGCATATAATAAAGTGCAGGAGGTTGTCCTTCCTACCAAGCTGATCAAAAGTGATTATTTTTCAGATCAGACAGGAAACGATGTTTATCTAAAACCTGAGAACATGCAGTTGACTGGAGCTTACAAGATCCGTGGTGCATATTACAAAATCAGTACATTATCTGAAGAAGAAAAAGCAAAAGGATTGATCACAGCATCTGCTGGAAACCATGCACAGGGTGTTGCATTGGCAGCAGCAAGACAGGGAGTCAAAGCAACGATCGTTATGCCAACAACCACTCCACTGTTAAAGGTTAACAGAACAAAAGATCTTGGAGCAGAAGTGATCCTTCATGGAGATGTTTATGATGAAGCATGTGCACACGCATTAGACCTTGCAGCAGAACATGGATATACATTTGTTCATCCATTTGATGACCCAACGGTTGCAACAGGGCAGGGAACGATCGCAATGGATATCTTTAAAGAACTTCCAACCGTAGATTACATCCTTGTACCAATCGGTGGAGGCGGACTTGCAACAGGTGTTTCAACACTTGCCAAACTGTTAAATCCAAAGATTAAAGTGATCGGTGTAGAACCAGCAGGAGCAGCATGTATGAAAGCTTCATTAGAAGCAGGAAAAGTAGTGTCATGTGATCATGTCAGCACGATCGCAGATGGTACAGCAGTACAGACACCAGGAAAGATCATTTTTCCATATATTCAGGAAAACCTTGATGATATCATCACAGTAGAAGATGAAGAACTGATCCCATGTTTCTTAGACTTGTTAGAAAATCACAAGATGTTAGCAGAAAACTCTGGATTACTAACAATTGCAGCATTAAAACATCTGGATGTTAAGAATAAGAAAGTAGTTTCTATCATCAGTGGTGGAAATATGGATGTCATTACGATCGCATCTTTAGTACAGCATGGATTGATCATGAGAGATCGAATCTTTACGGTATCTGTATTCCTTCCAGACAAACCAGGAGAGTTAAATAAAGTTTCTGATGTGATCGCAGATGCACAGGGAAATATTATCAAACTAGAGCATAACCAGTTCGTAAGTATCAACAGAAATAGTGCGGTAGAACTTACGATCACAATGGAAGCATTCGGTACAGAACATAAAAATAAGATCATTAAATCCTTGAAAAAAGCAGGATATGATCCTAAAATGAGAAATTCTACATCTGTATATTAAATTGCTTGGATGAATTTCACAATATGGATATAAATAGTGCATTAAATATTGTACAATTTGTTGAAATATATGAAAAGATTTGGTATAATAAAGTTAGTGAAACAAACACTTTTTGAACAGCAGATAAACAACCAGAAAGTGGACTAGAAACGAAAGATATTTACAGTACATTGTTCTTTGAATATGAAAATATCTTGTAAGATGACAACGTGTCACATTTTTATTATACCTATAGAAATTAAAGATATGACTATAAAAGCGTAAATAAGCCATTTGCAAGAAGATTGTTCGTGGTTGTTTACGCTTTTTTATTTTATTAGACTTTTTAGTTTCACAAAGAAGTCTTATAAGATAAGATTTTCTGTAAGTGTGGGATTCAATCACAAGAATTCTTTGTTTTGAAGTTTTAAGGAGGAGTTATACTATGAATGAAACTATCAATCGTGAGGATTTGTATTTGTTTCAGACGGGAAAGGCAAGGCAGGCATACCTGACATTTGGATGCCATTATCAGAAGAAGACAAAGACTCACAGATTTACTGTTTGGGCTCCAAATGCAAAGTCAGTCAGTGTCGTAGGTGATTTCAATTTCTGGAATCCTCTTGCGCATCCGATGAAAGGTGACAAAGACGGGATCTATACGATCGAGATTGAAGGACTGAAGAAAGGTGATCTATATAAATATCATGTAGAAGGCTATGATGGAATCTGCAGATATAAGAGTGATCCTTTTGCATTTTATGCGGAATGCAGACCAGATACAGCTTCGAAAGTCTGGGATTTCGATGATTTTAAATGGTCTGATAAACGTTTTATCAATCAGAGGAAGAAACGCCAGGCATTAGATCAGCCAATGTCTATCTATGAGCTGCATCTTGGAACATGGAGAATGCCGCAGGAAGAAGAGAGAGAATTTTATAATTATCGTGAGATTGCGGACATGCTGATTCCTTATCTTGGAGAGATGGGATATACACATGTTGAACTGATGCCGATCACAGAATATCCATATGATCTTTCTTGGGGATATCAGGTAACAGGATATTACGGTGTAACATCAAGATATGGAACACCAGAAGATTTCAATTATATGATCAATGAGTTACATAAAGCAGGGATCAGTGTCATCCTTGACTGGGTCCCAGCACATTTTCCAAGAGATGAGCATGGACTGGCAATGTTTGATGGAACACATATTTATGATCATGAGGATCCAAGGAAGGGAAGCCAGCCTGACTGGGGAACTTTATTATTTAACTATGGGAAACCAGAAGTACAGAGCTTCTTGATCTCAAGTGCGATGTTCTTTGCAGATGTTTATCATATCGATGGAATTCGTATTGATGCTGTATCTGCAATGCTATATCTTGACTTTGGGAAACAGGAAGGAGAATATGTGCCGAATGAAGATGGAACCAATATCAACTATGAAGCAGTTGACTTCCTTCGCAATCTAAACGAAGCACTTCGTACAACACATGAGGGATTCTTGACGATCGCAGAAGAATCAACAGCATATCCAAAGGTAACAAGTGATGTTGATGATCCGGAAGGACTAGGATTTGTTTACAAGTGGAATATGGGATATATGCATGATACTCTTTACTATATGGAACTTGATCCATTGTATCGTAAGGATAATCATGGAGCAATCATTTTCTCTATGGATTATGCTTACAGTGAGAATTACATTCTTCCATATTCACATGATGAGGTTGTTCATGGCAAAGGTTCTATGATCAATAAGATGTATGGTGCATATGATGAGAAGTTTGCTTCACTGCGAACATTATATGGATTTACCATGGCACATCCAGGAAAGAAATTATTATTTATGGGTGGAGAATTCGCCCAATTTGTAGAATGGAGAGACAAAGAACAGCTTGATTGGTTCTTGATCGATCAGTATGAGATGCATGATTCTTTCCACAAATATGTAGCTAAACTAAATGAGATTTACAAATCTGAACCGGCATTATATGAATTAGATCAGGATCCAGCAGGATTTGAATGGTGCTTGCAACGTGATGCAGACCACAGTGTTGTAGCATTTATACGAAAGAATAAGAAGGGCAGAGGAAGAAAACAACAACAGATTCTTTGTGTCTGCAATTTTACACCGATGGAATGGGATAAATACAAGGTACCATTACCAAAGAAATCAAAACTTACGAAGATCTTAGACAGCAGTGAGCTTGATTTTGGTGGAGATGGAGATGTTTCCGAATCTAAAGTTTCAACGAAGAGGGTGAAAGTACCATCTGAAGGAAAGAAAGCTGTTTACCAACAGGCAGCAGAAATTTCCTTAAAACCATTAAGTGTTGTTTACTATAAGATCGAGGAAGTGGAGACGAAACCACGGAAGAGTGTAGCAAAGAAAGCAGAGCCGGCAAAGAAAGCCACTGCAAAGAAAGCAGAGCCAGCAAAGAAGGCGGCACAGGAGAAGAAAACAGAAGCTGTGAAGAAAACAGTAGAGAAAAAGCCGGAAGTTACAAAGAAAGTAACAAAAGAAGAGGCGCCGGAGACTAAGAAAGACACTCCAAAAAAAGAAGATATAAAGGTAACAAAGCAAACAACAGAGAAAGAAGAGGAACAGCCAAAAAAAAGAACAAGCAAGACAAGAAGAACAAAAAAGAATAATGATCAAGGTGTAAAATAAAGGAGGACAAAGAGCTATGATTAACAAAAAAGAAATCGTTGCGATGCTGCTTGCAGGGGGACAAGGAAGCAGATTGTTCGCATTAACTCAGAAGAAAGCAAAACCAGCCGTATCCTATGGTGGAAAATATAAGATCATTGACTTCCCACTGTCAAACTGTACAAACTCAGGAATTGACACAGTCGGAGTTTTAACACAGTATGAACCACTGGAGTTAAATGCATATATTGGTACTGGAGGATTCTGGGATCTTGACAGCTTAAACGGAGGTGCTTATGTTTTACCTCCATATATGAAGGGAGAAACAGGTAACTGGTACCGTGGAACGGCAGATGCGATTTATCAGAACATCAATTTCATTGATAATTTTGATCCAGATCATATCATTGTATTATCTGGTGACCAGATCTGTACCATGGATTATGACAAGATGCTTCAGTATCATAAAGAGAAAGGTGCAGATTGTACGATCTCAGTTCTGAATGTAACTTATGAAGAAGCAAAACGTTTTGGAATCATGAATACAGATGAAGATGAACGTATTTATGAATTCGAAGAAAAACCAGCAGAACCAAAGAGTACAAAAGCTTCTATGGGTATTTATATCTTTAAATGGAAACTGATCCGTCAGTATCTGGTCGATGATGGAAATGATCCAGAATCAGAACATGACTTTGGTAAGAATATCATTCCAAGAATGTTGGAAGATGGAAAAAAGATGTATGCTTACTCATTTGATGGATACTGGAGAGATGTAGGAACGATCGACAGCTTATGGGAAGCTAATATGGAACTTCTAGATAAAAATCCTCAGATTGACTTAAATGATGATAAGATGAGAATCTACACAAGAAACTTCTCATTACCACCTCATTTTGTAGCACCAGGTGCATCTGTTAAGAATTCTATTCTTGCCGATGGATGTATCATTGAAGGAGAAGTAGAAAACTGTGTCATCCATTCTGGTGTTAAGATTGGAAAAGGCAGTGTTGTTAAAAACAGTGTGATCATGAAAGATACTGTGGTAAGAACAGGCTGCCAGATTGACAAAGCACTGATCGATGAAGAAGTTGTTATCGAACAGGGTTGCAAGGTTGGAGAAGGAAATAATGTAACTGTAATCGGATATCATTGTGTAGCATTAGAAAATGCAACTGTTGAAGACGGAGCAATGATCTACCCAGATACCATCTTACACTAGGAGGATTGAAGATATGGATAAACAGATGTTAGGTATTATCAATGCAGGAGAAGAAAATAGAAAATTAAAAGACCTTGTACGCTCCAGAAGTTTATCAGCACTTCCGGTTGGTGGACGTTATCGTACAGTTGACTTTATGTTAAGTAACATGGTAAATGCAGGGATTAAGAATGTAGGATTATTAACAAGAAGAAATTACGATTCACTGTTGAGCCATGTGAATTCAGGAAAATACTGGGGATTAAACAAAAAACGTGGAGGATTATATATCTTCCCACCATATATTAATGATGCATCTCCATCCGGAGAATACGCAAGTGTTATGGATGGACTTCGTGGAACACTTGGATTTTTAAAGAAAGCAAAAGAAAAATATGTATTATTAGGACGTTCTTATGTGATCTGTAATGCAGATTTTCAGGATATGTTAGATAAACATATCAAATCTGGAGCAGATATCACACTGATGTATTTTGATAATAGTGATGATTCAACGAACTGCGATTATGATGGAGTTTATTTAAAAACAGATGAAGACGATAAAGTTCTTGATATGTGCTATTCTGAAGGAAAACATCGTTCAAATAAGAAGAGCATGGATGCTTATATCATGAAGACAACATTATTGATCGATTTTATTGAGACAGCGATCGCACATAATAAGAAACACTTTTTCTTTGATGTTATCGTTCCAAACTTCGATCGTCTTGTAATTCAGGGATATGAATATAAAGGATATGTAGGATGTATTACATCTTTAGAAGCATATTACAATGTAAATATGGATATGTTAAAACCAGATGTTTACAAAGAATTATTCTTGGGTAATAGAAGAATTTACACAAAATCTGCCGATGGAGCACCAGCAAAATACGGACCAAATGCGAAAGTCAGCAACAGCCTGATCAGTAGTGGATGTGAGATTGATGGTGAAGTTGAAAACTCTGTCATCTTCCGTGGATCACAGATTGCAGAGGGAGCTGTGATCAAGAATTCTGTTGTTATGGCAGAAGGATTTATCGCACCACAGGCAGAGATCAACCATACAATTTTAGACCGACACGTAAAAGTTTATTCAAATGCACACTTATCAGGATCATCAAACCATCCAGTATTTATTCCGAAAGGAGCAAGTGTTAATGAGTAATAACAATTCACTGAAAGTGCTGCTTGCAGGGGCAGAGTGTGCACCATTTGTGAAGCTTGGAGGGTTAGCGGATGTTATGGGAACCCTTCCAAAGGAATTGAATCAGATCGGTGCGGATGCCCGTGTGATCATGCCGTTTCATAGTCAGATGAAAGGGAAATATGGCGCACAGACAAGACATCTGGCAGATTTCAACATCAATTTTAGTGGTGGGGAAACATATGTAGGTGTAGAAGAACTGGTTTATAATGAAGTTACATATTATCTGATCGATAATGAAGGATTTTTTGGTGATGCGGTATATCGTGGTGGACTTGCAGAAGGAGAGCAGTATGCTTTCTTCTGTCGTGCCGTGATCGAAGCAGCAAGCCGTATTGGATTTATTCCAGACGTCATCCATTGCAATGACTGGCAGACAGGTCTGATTCCTATCTTACTCCGCACACAGTACGGACATTGGGATATTGGACATGCAAAGACGATCTTTACGATCCATAATATGATGTATCAAGGAGAATTTGGTTTCGATCAGTTTGAACATTGGTTAGGAATCGATCCAAAGTATGACACACCAGAATTTATGCATAACTATGAATGTGCAAGTTTCATGAAAGCAGCACTTGTGTTTGCAGATCGTTTAAGCACAGTAAGTCCAACTTATGCACAGGAGATTCGTGATCCAGCATTTGCATACCGTCAGGAAGGTATCTTAAATGCGAGAGCAGGAGATACATGGGGAATCTTAAATGGAATGAATCAAGAAGAATTTAATCCAGAGACAGATCCACTAATCCCATATCATTTTAACAAAGATGATCTTTCTGGAAAGAAGAAAGATAAACAGGAACTGATCAAGGCTCTTGGATTATCGATCACACCAGGAGTTCCGATCATCGGTATGGTTACAAGATTAACAGAGCAGAAAGGTCTGGATCTTGTGAAATACATGTTGGATGAGATCATGTGTACAGAGAATGTCGCATTTGTCATTCTCGGAACGGGTGATTATGAATATGAGGAATTTTTCCGTTACATGGAAGAAAAATACAAAGGAAGAGTATGCTCATATATCGCATATGATAATGCAGTTGCACACCAGATTTATGCAGGAAGTGATCTCTTCTTAATGCCATCCAAATTTGAACCATGTGGAATCTCTCAGATGATCGCACTTCGTTATGGAACACTTCCAATCGTACGTGAGACAGGTGGACTTCGTGATACAGTACAAAGTTACAATGAATACGAGGACACAGGAAATGGATTCTCATTTGCAAACTACAATGCACATGAGATGCTGGGAGCAATCCGTTATGCATTACAGACATTGCAGAGTCCAAAGAGAAAACATGGATTGATCCAAAGAGCGATGGAATCCGATAACAGTTTTGCAAAATCTGCAAAGATTTATCTTGATATGTATAATAGTGTATTATAAATTCAAAAGAAGAATGGGCATCTTATTTTAAGATGCCCATTCTTCATAAAGACAAAAAATGAGATAAATTTACAGGTCAAAGATAAAGACTAGAAAGGAGGCTTAGATCACAATGGACTATATGGACAGCAATAAGATCGGACAACGGATTGAGAATAAATTAATTCATGCACTTGGAAGAACGATCAGTGAGGCAACAAATGATGAGATCTATAAGGCAGCAGCGGAGTGTATCAGGGATGATATCATGATATCCTGGGCAGACAGCAGAAAAAGGATACAAGAGCAAGGAGTTAAGAAACTTTACTATATGTCAGCCGAATTTTTGATGGGAAGGGCATTTTCTAATAATCTGATCAATCAAGGATTATATGAGGCATATCGGGAAGCATTCTGGGAGATGGGACTTGATTTTGATAAGATCACGGATGAAGAAAATGATGCAGGACTTGGAAATGGAGGACTAGGACGACTGGCAGCATGTTTTTTGGATTCACTTTCTACGATGGAACTTCCAGTACTCGGATGCGGGATCCGATATGAATATGGAATGTTTCGTCAGAAAATTGTAGATGGAACGCAGATTGAGATGGAAGATGACTGGTTAAGAGATGGAAATGTTTGGGAGATCGAGCGCCCGGAATTAAGTGTGGAAGTACATTTTAATGGAACGATTCAGGAAAACTGGACAGAGAATGGATTAAAGATTGAACATAAAGATTATAATACCGTCATTGCAGTCCCATATGATGTACCGATCATTGGATACAAGACTAAGACGCCAGCAACTCTTCGTCTGTGGAGTGCCAGAAGCAAGCGGCGGTTCGATTTTCATTCGTTTAATGAAGGAATCTATGATAAAGCGATGGCAGACCAGACATTTGCAGAAGCAATCTCGAAAGTCTTATATCCGTCAGATGATCATATGCAGGGTAAAATGCTGCGTTTAAAACAGTTTTATTTTCTGGCATCTGCAACGATGCAGTCGATGATCAAGAGACATAAAGCAGTATTTGATGATCTGAACTCCTTGCCAGAACATGTTGTCATTCAGATCAATGAGACACATCCGGCATTGGCGATGCCAGAACTTATGAGGATCTTGATGGATGAAGAAGATTTTGGATGGGATGAGGCATATGGTATGGTCAAGAAGATATTTCATTATACGAATCATACGATCATGACAGAAGCAATGGAATGTTGGGATGAGAATATGTTTCGTTTACTGCTTCCAAGAATCTATCAGATCATTTGTGCGATCAATGAGAAATACTGTCAGAAACTTTCCGTATATTACAGCAAGGAAGAAGAAAAGATCGCACAGATGGCAGTGATCGGAAACAATGAGATCCGAATGGCAAACCTATGCGTAGCTCTTTGCCGCAGGATCAATGGTGTTTCAAATCTTCACGCTGATATTTTAAAAACGAGGATTTTTAAAGGATCTTATCAGATCTTTCCACAAAAATATCTTGCGATCACAAATGGGATCACACACAGACGCTGGTTAGCACTGGCCAATCAGGGGCTATATCATCTGGTAAGAGAGTATGTGAAAGGGGATATTTTAAAAGATTACCACCTGTTTGAACAGATCCTTCCATATAAAGATGACAAAGAATTCTGTAAAAAATATGAGAAGGTCAAACGAAATAATAAGATCCGTTTTGCAAAGTATATCAAAGAAAAGCAAGGGATCGAAGTGAACCCAGAATCTATTTTTGATGTTCATTGCAAACGTTTGCATGAGTATAAACGACAGCTGTTAAAATGTCTGCATATCATTTATATATATCAGAAGATCAAAAAAGATCCAACATGTATTACAACACCGATCACATTTATTTTTGCGGCGAAAGCAGCACCGGGATATGCCAGGGCAAAAGAGATCATAAGGCTGATCCATTCCATTCAGGAAATGGTGAATAAAGATCCAGATATGGACGGAAAGATTCAGGTGGTTTTCGTAGAAAATTATTGTGTATCGGTTGCGGAGATACTGATTCCGGCAGCAGATATCAGTGAGCAGATTTCTACCGCAGGAATGGAAGCATCTGGAACAGGAAATATGAAATTTATGATGAATGGTGCATTGACGATCGGCACTATGGATGGAGCCAATATAGAGATCGCAGAGCGTGTAGGTCAGGAGAATATCTTTATCTTCGGGGACAGCGCTGAGGGTAATTACAATAAAAAAATGTACCATACATACAATCCAGGGATTATTTTCGAGAATCATCCAGGAATCCGTGATGTATGTAATTGTCTGATCGAAGGAAATCTGTTACGATACGGAAACAGAAAATATTCAGAGATTTACCAGAATCTTTTATTTGGGGAATATGGAGAGGCAGATCCATACTACATACTTGCAGATTTTCCGTCTTATATCGAAACATATGAAAAAGTATATCGTTTGTATGTCGATCATAAGGATGAATGGATCAAAAAAGCAGTTGTTAATACAGCAAAATCCGGATATTTTTCATCAGACCGAACGATTGAACAATATAATGAAAAAATCTGGAATCTGAAACCAGTAAAATAAGAGTTACAAAAAAGATGAGATTAAATTATGATTCATAACGCGTCAGTAGAAAAATACAGAACTCCCGTAGGTGCAGTCACATGTGGAAGCGAGATGATGATCCGCCTGTATGATGTAGGGCAGGAAGTCAATAAGGCAGAGATCATCATGTATTCTGAAAGTTTTCACCGGGAGTATGAGATGAAACGAAAAAAAGACTGCATGGAAGAACACATAAAGATGACCAGTGAAGCAGGTGTTGTCTGGTATTATTTCAGAATCTGGGAACATGGGAAATGTTATTTTTATGGAGCCAGACATGGGAAGACACAAGGAGAAGGAATGATCGTTGATGACAACCCGGATAGTTTTCAGATCACTGTGTATGAAGAAGATTTTGACACCCCAAGGTGGATGTCAAAAGGAATCATGTATCAGATTTTCCCAGATCGTTTCTGCCAGGGAAACAAAGAAAATATGAAACGCGGGAAAGTATATCATGAAAGTATGGGAAGAACGGTCTATCTGCATGATGACTGGGAAGAACAACCAGTATTTGGACCACTTCCAGGAAAAGAATTTTATGATCCATGTGATTATTTTGGTGGAGATATTGAGGGAATCATATCCAAACTTGATGATCTGAAACGATTGGGGATCAGTTGTATTTATCTGAATCCGATTGGAGAAGCAGCATCAAACCACCGCTATAATACATCAGATTATAAGAAAGTCGATCCATTCCTTGGAAATAACGAAGATTTTAAGCGGCTATGCCAGCTTGCAAAAGAACGCAGGATTCATGTGATCTTGGATGGGGTATATTCCCACACTGGGGATGATAGTGTCTATTTTAACAAAAAGGGAAATTACGAAGAACCAGGGGCATATCAAGGGGAAGAGTCAAAGTACTATGATTGGTATGACTTTAACGAAGATGGAACTTATAAGAGCTGGTGGGGGTTTGAAACACTGCCGGAAGTCAATGAATTAAATGAAAAGTTTGTTGATTACATTATCACAGGAGAAGATTCGGTGATCAAGCATTGGTTAAAACTTGGAGCATCAGGATTCCGTCTGGATGTTGCAGACGAACTTCCGGATGAATTTATCTTTAGATTGCGAAGCGAATTAAAGAAGAAATTCAAGAATTATGCACTGATCGGTGAGGTATGGGAAGATGTCACAACCAAAGAAAGTTACGGAACGAAACGTAAATATGCTTTGGGAAAAGGCTTAGACAGCGCAATGAACTATCCGCTGAAAGTCAACGTTACAGATTATTTACTCGGTAATCAAAGTGCCAAAGATATGAAGACATTCTTGATATCCCAGCAGTGTAATTATCCAAAACCATTGTATTATGCACTGATGAACCTGTTATCTTCTCATGATATTCCAAGAATTCGGACAACACTTGCAACCGGAATGAATGAGAATCTGCCATCGAGAGAGCAGCAGGCAGAATATGTTATAACATCAAAGATGGATCAGAAAGGAAAAGCACTCACAAGACTTGCAATGGCAGTTCAGTTCTTTGTCCCAGGAATGCCATGCATTTATTATGGAGATGAATATGGAATGCATGGATTGATGGACCCATTTAACCGAGGAGCATTTTTTGAAAATGACAAAGAAACCTATCAGGAAGTTTTGAGACTGACTAGCCTTAGAAACCGGGAAAAAGTCTTACAGACAGGATATGCATTATACATGGCACCGACTGAAAATGTCCTTGCGATCTTAAGATTTATCAGTGAGAAAAAAGATGTCTTTGGAGAAGTAAGTGAAAACAAAGCAATATTACTTCTCGTCAATCCGACGACGAAAAAAGAAGAGATCAATCTAGATCTCAACAAGGTCAAAGAAGGTGTAAATGAGAATGCATTACAGGCGCTGTTAAAGAACTTGAGCAACGCTGTGATCAAGACAAATGTAGCACCTATAGATTATAAAGTGATAGAGTTATAAAAGCAAAAAAGAAAAAGGATCTGCAGATCAAAGATACATAAAGTATCAAAAGGGCTTGCAGATCCTTTTTTTATTTCATAGGAAATTTCAAAGTAGGATTCTTTCTTGTATTCTAGGTTCAACTCAAATTTAATTCTTAGCAGTGAGGGCTTCATTCTCAGCAGCAAGTATTTCATCTTCATCTTCATCACTCATGGAATAAGCAATATTCACACTATGATCAGCAATACGCTCTAATTCAGAAAGCATATCGGAAAACAATAAACCAGCTCTTGGCTCACATTCGCCTTTGGCAAGACGTTTGATATGGTGTTTTTGATATCTGCGTTCCATTTTGTCAATCGAAGCTTCCAGAATTGCAATCTCAGCAAGCTTTTCTTCAGGTTTGTTGACACCATCTTGTTCCATGAAACATTCCAGGGAAAGTTTTAACAGTTTGGAAACAGCAGTGTACATCTTTTTGATTTCTTCTTTTGCATCTCCAGTAAGTCCAGTGTTATGTTTGATCTCTGTTTTTGTAAAATCAGCAAAATTTTCTGCGTGATCACCGATACGTTCGATATCATTAACAACATAAAACATGGAACCCAAGATCTTCTGATCGGCTAAAGGCAGTGATAGCTGGTTGGACTTTACCAGATAATCAGTGATCGCATGACTGACATTATTGATATCTTCCTCGCGATGATAGACTTTATCAACAAATTCATTGGATTGATTTAGGAATCCGTGGATGGCATGGTCTAAATTCTCCTGTGCCATATTAGCCATACGTCTTAACTCATTCTTCGCCTGAGGGATCATTGTTGCAGGAGATTTTAAGGAAATCTCTGTAATATACTGCAGTTCATTATGGTGAACTTTTTCATCTTTTCCACGGATGATCTTCTCTGTTAATGCAACAACTAAAGGTGTACATGGGAACATAAATAACACTTCAATGATCTTAAATGTTGTATGAGCATTTGCAACACTTCGTCCAAGATTTCCACCGGAAATACTTAAGAAAAAGTTTGTGATAGGAGTAAGTGCAAAGCTAAGTCCTGTAAAAATGATGATACTTCCAAATATATTAAATAAGAAATGGATCATCGCAGCACGTTTTGCACCTTTGTTACCACTTAAGCTGGCAAGCAATGCGGACACACAAGATCCCATATTACATCCAAGAATAATAAAGAAGCAGATTGGAAGATGCAATAATCCCTGAGATGCCATCAAAAGAACGATACTTACAGTAACAGAAGAACTCTGTAAGATCGCAGTCATGATAAATCCAAATAAAACACCAAGGAAATGGTTATCCAGTGTCTGAAGGTAAGATGTGATCAAAGGTGAATCCCTTAACACAGACATAGCGCTTGACATGGAAGTTAAGCCCATAAATAAAACACCAAATCCAAGAATAACTTCTCCCACTTTCTGGACGGTAGGATTATTCATAAATAATACCATAATAACACCTGCCATTAAAAAGACAGGGGCAATCTCAGAAAGGTTAAAAGAAACAAGCTGAGAAGTAACAGTAGTACCAATGTTAGCACCAAGGATAACCCCAGCAGCCTGAGACAGGTTCATAAGCCCTGCATTTACAAAGCTGACTACCATAACAGTAGCAGCACTAGAGGACTGAATAACAGCGGTAAAAAAGATTCCGACTAACATACCCGTTAAACGGTTTGTAGTAAATATTTCAAGAATCCGGCGAAGTTTCGCACCGGCAGCTTTCTCAAGTCCATCGCTCATCAGTTTCATCCCATAAAGAAAGAGGCCAAGGCCTCCCATCAGAGCAAGTATGATAGTATAGTTCATACGACAGTTCTCCTTCTTAACAATAACTTAACATAAATATTACTTATATTTTACTTTAAACGAAGCAATGTGACAAGAAAAATATCGAAAAATTTGGTTGAAGAGTAGTTGCCACAAAATTAAAATTGTCTAAGCAGAACATTCATGTTATAATCAAAGATACTGTAAAAATAGAGATGAATTATATAAAGTAGGAGAAATAATAGAATGGAACAGTTAAAGAACGAGTCGTCAAGACAGTATGAATATATGGAAGAAATGAAAAAATGGGTTCAGAAAAAGTCTGAAGAATTGGGAAGAAAGCTCACATGCCATGTAACCACATTTGGCTGCCAGATGAATGAAAAAGACTCTGAAAAGTTATTAGGGATCTTAGAAACGATCGGATATGAAGAAGTTGAAACAGAAGAAGCAGACTTCCTGATCTTTAATACATGTACAGTTCGTGAGAATGCCAATACAAAGTTATATGGACATTTGGGGCAGGTTAAGAAGATGAAAGAGAGAAATCCACAGATGATGATCGGGTTATGTGGATGTATGATGCAGGAAGAGCATGTGATTGAGAAGATTCGTACAAGTTACAAATTTGTAGATATTATTTTTGGAACACATAATATCTTTAAATTAGCAGAATTATTAAAGGCAAGAGTTGATTCCAAAGGAATGATCGTTGATATCTGGAAAGATACAGACCAGATCGTGGAAGATCTTCCAAGTGATCGTAAATTCTCTTTTAAATGTGGAGTGAATATCATGTATGGATGCAATAACTTCTGCAGTTACTGTATCGTGCCATATGTAAGAGGAAGAGAAAGAAGCCGTAAGCCAGAAGATATCATCAAAGAAGTAAAGCAGGTCGTATCAGAAGGTGTCAAAGAAGTGATGCTTCTTGGACAGAATGTAAATTCTTATGGAAAGACATTAGAAGAACCAATGTCATTTGCTGAATTATTAAGAGAAGTAGAGAAAGTCGAAGGACTAGAAAGAATCCGTTTTATGACACCACATCCAAAGGATTTATCGGATGATCTGATCGAAGTGATGGCAACAAGCAAGAAAGTATGTAAACATATGCATCTTCCAATGCAGTCAGGAAGCAGCCGCCTGTTAAAATTGATGAATCGTCATTATACAAAAGAACAGTATGTGGCACTTGCTAAGAAGATTCAGGAGAGAATCCCTGGAGTGTCTTTTACAACAGATATTATCGTAGGATTCCCTGGAGAGACAGAAGAAGATTTCAAGGAGACATTAGACGTTGTAAGAGAAGTTGGATTTGACAGTGCATACACATATGTATATTCGAAACGTTCCGGAACACCAGCAGCGAGCATGGAAGATCAGGTGGACAAAGATGTGATCAAAGATCGTTTTGACAGACTTCTTGCCTTATTAAAAGAGACATCTGCAAAGAATTGCAAGAAGAAAGTCGGAGATATCGAGAGAGTTCTGATCGAAGAAGAGAATACGCACGAAGAAGGAATGTTAACAGGAAGATTGGAAAATAACCTGTTAGTTCATTTTAAAGGATGTAAAGAACAGATTGGTACAATGGCAGATGTTAAATTAGTTGAGGAAAAAGGTTTCTATTATATGGGAGAGCAGATCCATGGCTAAAAAAGGAAAACTGACACCAATGATGCAGCAGTATATGCAGATCAAAGAAGAGAATAAAGATTGTATCTTATTTTATCGTCTCGGAGATTTCTATGAGATGTTCTTTGATGATGCACTGACAGCATCCAAAGAATTAGAGATCACATTAACAGGGAAGAACTGTGGACTTGAGGAGCGCGCACCAATGTGTGGCGTTCCTTATCATGCTGTGGATTCCTATTTAAATAAATTAGTAGAAAAAGGATATAAAGTCGGGATCTGTGAGCAGGTTGAAGATCCAAGCCAGGCAAAGGGAATCGTAAAACGAGAGATCGTGCGTATTGTAACGCCAGGAACGAATATTTCCCAGCAGAGTCTTGATGATGAGAAGAATAACTATCTGATGTGTATTTTTGCAAATGATGGAAGTTACGGAATTTCATTTGTTGATGTTACAACGGGGGATTTTAGAACAACATCAATGGATAGTTTAGCGAAAGTCAGAGATGAGATCTTCAAGTTCGAGCCGGCAGAGATCATTTGTAATGATGCATTTTTGATCAGTGGCATGGATTTTGATTACTTAAAAGACAAGATGTCGATCGTGATCTCAAGCATTGAGCCATACCATTTTGATGAAGAACAGGCAGAGGAAAGGATCAAGCGTCAGTTCAAAGTAGGGAATTTAGAAGGTCTTGGACTTTTGGATCATCCAATGGGAGTGATCGCAACTGGTGCATTGCTTGGATATCTTCATGAGACACAGAAGAGTTCTCTGGATCATCTGATGCATATTGAAGCTTATGAGACAAGTGAATTTATGATCATCGACAGCTCCAGCCGTAGAAATTTGGAACTTTGTGAGACATTACGTGATAAACAAAAAAAAGGGTCACTCTTATGGGTCTTAGATAAGACAAAAACAGCTATGGGTGCCAGAATGCTAAGAAACATGGTTGAGCAGCCATTGGTGGACAAGAAAAAGATCGAAGAGAGATACGATGCGATCACAACACTTACGGATCAGACAATCGTAAGAGAAGAATTAAGAGAATACTTAAATCCAATCTATGATCTGGAACGTTTAATGACAAAAGTAAGTTATAAGACAGCGAATCCAAGAGATATGATCGCATTTAAAACATCGTTGGAATTACTGCCTGCGATCAAAACAGTTCTTGAAGAATGCAAAGATCCATTATTGTCTGGATTAAGAGAAGATTTAGATCCATTGGAAGATATCCACAATCTTTTGGAAGATTCCATCATTGAAGAACCACCGCTTGCGATCAAAGAAGGTGGGATCATCAAGGAAGGATTCAAGGAAGATATAGACAAATTAAAACGTGCTAAAACAGAAGGAAAGCAATGGTTGATGGAACTTGAGGAACGGGAACGTGAAAAAACAGGGATCAAGAACTTAAAGATCAAGTTCAATAAAGTATTTGGGTACTATTTAGATGTGACAAATTCCTACAAAGATCTTGTACCTGATCATTATATCCGTAAGCAGACACTGGCCAATTCCGAACGTTACACAACCGAAGAATTAAACCAGCTGGCGGATACGATCCTGGGTTCCGAAGACCGTCTGTATGCGTTAGAATATGAGACTTATGTTATGATCCGTGAAACATTAGCAGGAGAGATGGAACGAATCTCAAGAACAGCGAATGTGATCGCACAGATCGATGCACTTGCCTCCCTTGCATATGTCGCAGAACGCAATCATTTTGTACGTCCGAAGTTAAATGTCAGAGGGACGATTGATATCAAGGATGGAAGACATCCGGTTGTGGAGCAGGTGATCCCAAATGATATGTTTATTTCTAATGATACATATCTTGATAACAAGAAGAATCGTGTAGCGATCATCACGGGACCAAACATGGCAGGTAAATCAACCTATATGAGACAGGTTGCCCTGATCGTATTAATGGCACAGATCGGTTCCTTTGTACCAGCTGCGAAAGCAAATATCGGTATTGTAGACCGTATCTTTACAAGAGTCGGAGCTTCTGATGACCTTGCTTCCGGACAGAGTACATTTATGGTTGAGATGAGTGAAGTTGCCAATATTTTAAGAAATGCAACGAAAAACAGTTTGTTGATCTTAGACGAGATCGGACGTGGAACGAGTACATTTGATGGGTTGTCTATTGCATGGGCAGTTGTGGAATATATCAGCAATTCCAAGCTCCTCGGTGCAAAAACTCTGTTTGCGACACATTATCATGAACTGACAGAGTTAGAAGGTAAGATCGACAGTGTACATAACTACTGCATTGCTGTCAAAGAACAGGGAGATGACATTGTGTTCCTGCGCAAGATCGTAAAAGGTGGTGCAGATAAGAGTTATGGAGTACAGGTTGCAAAACTTGCCGGAGTCCCAGATGCCGTGATCAATCGAGCAAAAGAGATCGCAAGAGAATTAGAAGAACATGATCTGACGTCAGGAGCGAAGGATATCATGCCATATGGAGAGGCACAACAGTTAAGTTTCTTCAGAGAAAGCGATGAACCAACGATGGAACATCCATTTATGGCAGAACTAAGAGAAAAAGACCTTTCTGACATGACACCGCTGGAAGCATTGAATTATTTATATGTGTTACAGGAGAAGTTAAAGAACGAGGAGTAATTTTATGGCGAAGATACAATTACTAGATCAAAAGACGATCGATAATATTGCAGCAGGAGAAGTTATTGAACGGCCAGCTTCTGTTGTCAAAGAGCTTGTGGAAAATGCAGTGGATGCAAAAGCAAATGCAGTGACTGTGGAGATCAAAGACGGCGGAATGACATTGATCAGGGTAACTGACAATGGGATCGGAATTCCAAAAGATCAGGTAAAGACTGCATTTTTACGTCATGCGACAAGCAAGATCCGTTCGGTTGAAGATCTGTTAAGTGTATCTTCGCTTGGATTTCGAGGAGAGGCATTATCAAGTATCAGCGCAGTTGCACAGGTTGAGCTGGTAACGAAGACTGCAGAAAGCTTCAGTGGAGTATCCTATAAGATCTATGGAGGCGAGGAAGAAGCTTTTGAAGATATCGGAGCACCCGATGGAACAACATTTCTGGTAAAAAATCTGTTTTATAATACGCCAGCAAGAAGAAAATTTTTAAAGAGTGCGACAACCGAAGCAGGGTATGTGGAACAGATGATGGTACACATTGCCCTAAGTCATCCGGAAATCTCATTTAAATTTATCCATAACAATAAAAATAAGATTTACACTTCTGGAAATGGCAAGGTAAAGGACATCATCTATCATATTTATGGGCGAGATGTGGCGGGAGCATTGATCCCGATAGAAGCACAAAATGAAGATGTGAAAGTTACAGGATTTGTTGCAAAACCGTATGTTTCCAGAGGAAACAGAAACTATGAGAGCTACTTTATCAATGGAAGATATATCAAAAGCTCGATTATTTACAAGGCAATTGAAGAAGGATATCGTACCTTTACGATGAAACACAGATATCCATTTGTGTGCCTTGATTTCAAGATCGATCAGGAGCTGTTGGATGTGAATGTTCATCCGACGAAGATGGAGATCCGTTTTCGAAATGGAAGAGAAATCTACGAGCTTGTAGTAGATGCAGTCAGAGCGGCATTACTTCAGAAAGATCTGGTGCAGGATGTATTAAGAGAGACACCGAAGAAGAAAGAATTGCCGAAGACAAAAGAAGTGAAAAAGCCTGAGCCATTTGAGGTGAACCGAAGGAAAGAAGAGGTTCAGAAGGTAGATCAGCAAGGGCAAGGTGTACAACAGCAGGTTGAAAAGCAAAGGCAAGGTGTACAACAACAGATTGAAAAGCTGTCACATCCTGTAAAGAAAACACCAACAGCCAGCGAATCATCAAAAAATACAAAGAAACCGACTTATGCAGGCTTAAACTACAATACTCAGAAAAAAGAATTTCCACAATACAAGACCGATGAATTAAGCAGCAATCAGATGACACTAAGAGAAGATCCAGTATTTTCAGTTCAGGCAAGACCTGACCGCAAGATCTTAGGTCAGCTCTTTAAGACATATTGGCTTATTGAGTACGAAGACCAGTTATTTATCATGGACCAGCATGCAGCACATGAAAAAGTCAATTATGAGAGGCTGATGAAGAATTTCAAAGAAAAAGAAATATACAGCCAGAGATTAGAACCGCCAATGGTTGTGACAGTTTCTATGACGGAAGCAGAAGCGTTAACAAGATACAAAGATGCATTCGCAGGTCTAGGATTTACGATCGAATCTTTTGGTGGGAATGAATATTGTATCCGGGAAGTTCCAGCCAATCTCTATGGAATCGGGGAAAGAGACTTATTTATGGAACTTTTAGATGCGGTAAGTCAGGAAAATGGTACCTTGGATACAGAAGTGATCGCATCAAAGATTGCGACAATGGCATGTAAGATGTCGATCAAGGGGAATCAGAGAGTATCGTTAATGGAAGTAGAACATCTTTTAGATGAACTGATGAAGTTGGAAAATCCATACCAGTGTCCACATGGAAGACCAACGATCATCAAGATGAGTAAGTATGAGATAGACAAGAAATTTAAGAGGATCGTATAGTGAAAACAGGCAAGGAGGGAAGAATATGACAGATCAGGAATTATTAGATCTTGCAGATAAAGCAAAAGAGAAAGCATACGCACCATATTCCAGATTTCAAGTAGGAGCAGCAATTCTTACCAAAGAAGGAAAAGTATTCACCGGGTGTAATGTGGAGAATTCTTCTTATGGAGCAGCTGTTTGTGCAGAGAGAACAGCGGCAGTCAAAGCTGTCAGTGAAGGATATCATGACTTTGAAATGATCGCGATTGCATCCAATGGCAGTGACAAAGAAACGGTTTATCCATGTGGGATCTGCCGCCAGTTTCTACATGAATTCAATCCAGATCTGAAAGTGATCTGTCAAAGCCCAGATGGATTTGAAACATATCGATTATCAGAACTTATGCCGAAAGGATTTTAAATAAATGAAACCAATGGTAATTTTAACAGGACCGACAGCAGTTGGAAAAACAGAACTGTCGATCCGATTAGCAAAGATCTTAGATGCAGAGATCATTTCCGCAGATTCTATGCAGGTTTATAAGAAGATGGATATCGGAACTGCCAAGATCATGCCGGAAGAGATGGAAGGGATCAAGCATTATCTGGTAGATGAACTTGATCCTAAAGAAGAATTTCATGTAGCGAGATTTCAGCAGATGGCAAAAGATGCCCTAAAGGAAATCTATGCAAAAGGCAAGATTCCACTGATCGTCGGTGGAACAGGATTCTATATCCAAAGTCTTTTATATGATATTGATTTCACAAAAGAAGATGGAGACCAGGAGTACAGAAAACAACTGGAAGAAAAAGCTAAAACAGAAGGAAACGACAGTTTATACGAGATGTTAAAACAAGTCGATCCAAAATCTACAGAAAAGATTCATAAAAATAATGTAAAGCGGGTGATCCGTGCATTAGAATTTTATAAATTAAATGGATATCCGATCTCAGAGCATAATGAGAAAGAAGCAGCAAAGACTTCACCATATAATTTTGCTTATTTTGTATTAAACCACAAAAGAGATATCTTATATGACAGAATCAATCGTCGTGTTGATATTATGGCGGAACAAGGATTGATCGATGAAGTAAAACGATTAAAAGAAGAAGGATATGAAAAAACAATGGTTTCCATGCAGGGAATCGGGTATCGTCAGGTGTTTGAGTATTTAGAAGGAAATCTTTCTTTGGAGGATACGATCGAACAGATCAAGAAAGACACCAGACATTTTGCAAAGCGTCAGCTGACTTGGTTTGGAAGAGAAAAGGAAGTCTGTATGGTAGATAAATCACAATTTGGGTCAGAAGATGAGATTTTAACATATATGCTTACAATATTAAAAGAAAAGGGGATCTATGATGGATCAGTTAAAGAACTATTATAAAGAAATGGGCGTCGATGAGAAAGTCTTCGACTATGCACAGGAAGTAGAAAAGGGATTAAAAGATCGTTTTGAAACGTTAGATGCGATCGCACAGTTAAACCAGATTAAGGTATTAAATGCGATGCAGAAACATCAGATCGCAGAAATGCATCTGGGGGGCACAACAGGATATGGATACAATGATTCTGGAAGAGAAGCTGTGGAAGCATTGTATGCGGATGTTTTTGGAACAGAAGATGCACTTGTAAGACCTCAGATCACATGTGGAACACATGCATTAGGACTTGCATTATCTGCAAACTTACGTCCAGGAGATGAGATTCTTGCAATTTCAGGAAAACCATATGATACATTAGAAGAAGTCATTGGAATCCGTGAATCCAAAGGGTCCTTGAAAGAATACGGGATCACATATGCACAGGTCGATCTGTTAGAAGATGGAAGCTTTGACTTAGAAGGGATCAAAAATGCGATCAATGACAAAACAAAACTCATTCATATCCAGAGATCAAAAGGCTATGCGACAAGACCAACCTTATCTGTTGACGTGATCGGGGAAGCGATCGCATTTGTAAAAGAGATCAATAAAGATCTGATCGTAATGGTTGATAACTGTTATGGTGAATTTGTCGAAGAAAAAGAACCATCGGAAGTTGGAGCTGATATGATCGTAGGTTCCCTGATCAAGAATCCGGGTGGAGGACTTGCACCGATCGGTGGATACATCTGTGGAAGAAGCGATCTGATCGAGCAGTGTGCATACAGACTTACAACACCAGGGCTTGGAAAAGAAGTAGGAGCCAGTCTTGGAGTCAATCGTCAGTTTATCCAGGGATTCTTTATGGCACCAACGGTTGTCAATGCAGCAGTCAAAGGAGCGATCTTTGCAGCCAATTTATATGAAAAATTAGGATTTAAAGTGATTCCAGATGGAAAAGAAGACCGACATGATATCATTCAGGCAGTGGAATTTCATGATCCTGAAAAATTGATTGCATTTTGCGAGGGAATTCAAAAAGCATCACCGATCGACAGCCATGTAACACCAATTCCATGGGATATGCCAGGATATGATAGCCAGGTGATCATGGCAGCAGGAACATTTGTATCGGG
Source organism: uncultured bacterium (assembly GCA_905215045.1). Next base: position 29,011 of record CAJMOO010000003.1, read on the forward strand.
AGCATCCATTGAATTAAGTGCTGATGGACCAATGAAAGAGCCTTATGCAGTATATTTCCAGGGAGGTCTTACATATCCACATGCCAAATATGGAATCATCATGTCCCTGCAGCGAATGGCAGAAAAAGGTCTGGTAGAAATTCCAGAGATTTCATAAAATAAAATAAGAAAAATTTAAGGAAAACAACGGTTTGATTTCTATACATCAGTGAAAAGTTATGGTAAGATTTAATGTGAGAAATGTTTTGACCATGGAGATTTTTCGACAGAAAGGATCAGATATGGAAGAAAAACATCAGACATTAAAGGAATTACCAGTGTCAGAAAGACCTTATGAAAAGTGTGAAAAGAATGGAACAGCAATGCTGTCAGATGCAGAACTTCTGGCAGTGATCTTAAGAAGTGGGACAAAGGATCAGACGGCGATCGATCTTGCAACGAAAGTGTTGTCGATCGATCCGTTTTATGAGGGAATACTGGGAATTTGCCACACTTCAAGAGAAGAATTACAAAAGATTCCCGGGATTGGGAAAGTAAAGGCGATACAGATCTTGTGTATTGCAGAATTGTCCAAACGATTAGCAAGTGCGAAAGTCGAAGATAAGATAAGCTTTCATTCACCAGCATCCATTGCAAATTATTATATGGAACGGATGCGGCATTTAAGCCGGGAAGAGATGATTTTAATTTTTTTTAATGGAAAGAATAAAGTTATAAAGGAACTTACGGTTTCTGTTGGTACAGTGAATCAGACAGTGGCATCACCAAGAGAATTATTTCTGGAAGCACTTCGATGCGAAGCGGTTTCCGTACTTATGATCCATAATCATCCATCTGGAGATCCAACGCCAAGCCGCCAGGATATCCTGACGACCAAGCGGATGAAAGAAGCAGGAGAATTTCTTGGAATTCCGCTATGTGATCACATTATCATCGGAGACCAGACATATTTAAGTTTTCGAGAAGAACACATGATGTAAGGAGCAGAACATGAAAACGGCACAACTAGGAATTGAACTAGGAACCAGACATTTAAGAATCTGTACAAGAGATAAAGAAGAATTTTTAAAGATAAAGAATATGATCGCATTTGATGAAGATGCGAAACTAAAAGCATTTGGCAACGAAGCATTTGCGATGTATGAGAAACAGCCATATAGTATTCATGTAGTGAAACCAATGGAACACGGCGTGATCTCAGATTATACGAATATGAGATATCTGTTAGGAACGGTATTGGATCATTATTTCAAACGGATCAGGAAAACAGCTCTTATGATCGCTGTTCCAGTGGATATTACGAATGTTGAGAAACGAGCATTTGAAGATCTTGTATGGGAATCAGCTTCAAGGGTTAAGGATGTAAATTTAGTTCCAAAGCCCATACTTGCAGCAATTGGAAGCGAAATTGATGTCGATGCGCCATGTGGAAATATGATCATTGATATAGGAGCTTCAACAATAGAGATTTCTGTGATATCTTTAGGTGGGATCGTAACAAGCAGACTTCTTCCATATGGAGGAGACCAGATCGATGAGTGGATCAGAGATTATGTAAAGAAGAATTATAAATTAGCGATCGGAACACGAAGTGCAAGACACTTAAAACTTGCATATGCGAAGATAGAAGATAAAGAAGCAGCTATGATCAAAGGAAGAGATCTTGTGAGCGGACTTCCAAAACAAGAAAAGATACCAATTCAGATCGTTGAAGAAAAGGCCCACAGTCAGGTCAGAGACATTTGTGTGCAGGTAAAAGCAGTGTTAGAAAGCATTACACCAGAACTTGCATCAGATATCATGAATCAGGGAATCTATGTATCTGGAGGCGGGGCAGCATTTCCAAAGACGGCAGAGTGGATCAAAGAAGAATTTAAGATACCGGTTCATATTGCAGACCGGCCAGAAGATCATGTGATCTTAGGAATGCAGTCATATTTAAAACGATAGATGATGAAAGAGGATAGACGTATGAAATTGCAAAAGAAAAAATTTAATTCAAACCACCTGTTAGCGATTTTTATCGTGGTGTGTGGGTTACTGGCGGGAATCAGTGTTTTTGCCGGAGGAGCCTTAACTCCAGTCAAGAATATCTTTTTCACTGTTTTATCTCCGATGCAGGAAGGCATTAATTCTGTGGGTAATGCCGTATTTTCATGGAATGAGAATGCAAAAAGCAAGAAGACACTGAGAGCAGAGAATGAGCGTCTACAGGAGAAGATCGATGTTCTGAAGATGCAGAATCGTGTGTTAGAGCAGAATCAGGTGGAATTAGAACGTCTGCAGGATCTTTTGAAATTAAAACAAAAATACAAAAAATATCATACAGTTGGAGCCAGAGTCATCAGTAAAGGATCAGGAAACTGGTTTGACATCTTCCTGATCAATAAAGGAAGTAAAGATGGCATTAAGAAAGACATGAATGTCATTGCAGGGAATGGTCTCGTAGGAATTGTCTATGATGTATCATCACATACAGCCAAAGTACGAACGATCATCAATGATACAAGTATGGTCAGTGCTATGTTCTTAAAGACAAATGATGCGTGTATCGTAAATGGAAGTCTGGATACGATGGAAGATGGATATCTGGAAGTTGTATATATCAGCAAAGATGCAAAAGTCAAGAATGGAGATGAACTTGTAACATCTTATGTAAGTTCCAAATTTAATGAAGGGATCACGATCGGGAAAGTATCTGATCTGAAGCTTGATTCTACAAAGCTTACCAAGACAGCGAGAGTGACACCAGTCGTTGATTTCAAGCATTTAAAAGAAGTTTTGGTTATCACAGACCTTAAGAAAACAAAGAATCTTGATGAAGAAACAAAGGAATAGCAGGTGAGGATATGAAGATCAAACGAATTTTATTTTATGTGATATCGGTACTGGTCTGTTTCCTTTTACAGACATCCGTCTTTAATTTTTTAAAACTCGCAGGGGTTATGCCGAATATTCTGCTGATTTTAACGGTCACGATCGCATTTATCCGAGGCAGGAAAGCAGGAATCGTGATCGGATTTGTCTGTGGGCTGTTGATCGATATATTCTCAGGAAATGTTTTAGGCCAGAACGCATTTGTGTATTTAATGTTTGGATATGTCAATGGATGGTTCCATACATATTTTTATGAGGATGATATCTTGCTGCCGATCGGACTTCTAACAGCGAATTCCCTTGCGTATAGTTTTGTGATCTTCTTTTTCTTCTTTGCAATGAGAGGAAGATTGCAGTTTTTTTCTTATCTGTTTAAAGTTATGATTCCAGAAGCAGTATATACGGGAATCGTAGCATTGCTTATATATAAGATATTGTTAGAGGTTGATATCAGGATCAGAGATGGTGAAAAAAGGAGTATGTTCTAGTGTTACGAAAAATTTACGAGAAAGCAGAAAAATTACTGGCAAACAGACTGCCTGCCTTGATCATACTGATCGCTGTGCTTTATTGTGTGTTGATCGGGCGTGTGTTTGTTCTTCAGATCGTAGAAGGTCAGTCACATAAAAATGATTTTACATATAAAGTACAAAAGACAGTCAAGACATCTGGTACCAGAGGGAATATTTATGATGTGAATGGAAAACTGCTTGCATACAACAAACTTGTATATACAGTGAATTTCCAGAATGACAATGCATTTCAGACGTTGGCAGCAAAGAATGGTACATCAGAAAGTTATGAGAAGAATAAAGTCATTTATAAAGTGATCAAGATCCTGGAGCGAAATGGAGACTCTTTTATTAATGAGATTCCGATTGAATATACAGGAAGCGGAAAGTTTCGTTTTACAGAGACTGGGTCAAAATTAAAGAAGTTTAAGAGAGATGTTTTTGGAATTGGAAACAGCACAGACCTTTCAAAGTCCGAGAAAGAATTAAGAGATAAACAGCTGAATGCAACTGCAGAACAGGTTTTTGAATATTTGAGAAATGGAACTCTTGGCTCCGCAGGAACAGGAAAGATGTTTGATATTGATAAATCTTATTCCAAGAAAGATGCATTAAAGATCATGTCTGTCAGATACAGTGCATTTTTAAGTCGTTATTCTCAGTATATGAAGGTGACGATCGCAAATGAGATCAATAACAGAAGTATTGCTGAGATCAAAGAAAGAAGTTCAGAACTTCCGGGAATAGATATTGATACAAAGTCTATTCGTGTATATAATAAAAGTGAGGCGATGTCTCATGTGATCGGATATACAGGAACGGTTAATACGGATGAACTTGAAACATATAACAAAGGAAAGAAAGAAGAAGATAAAGATTACTATTCCAGTGATGAGACGGTTGGAAAGGCCGGTGTTGAGAAGCAGTTTGAGAATTATCTTCACGGAGACAGTGGAAGCAAGACTCTGGTTGTCAACAATGTTGGAAAGATCATCGACACGACCAAGACAGTCAAATCGGGAACAGGAAATAATATCACATTATCGATTGACAGCGAATTACAGGAATATGTATATAATCTGCTCGAGAAGAAGATCGCGGGAATTGTTCTGTCTAAGCTTACAAGTTCTGACAGCGCAGGAAATGACCGTGAGAATATTATGATCCCGGTCAAGAAAGTATATTATTCATTTATTGGCAATAGTGTGATCGACCTTGAGAATCTCAATGGAGATAAGGCGACATCCTATGAGAAGAAGATGTATCGAAAGATTCAGAATTTAGAAGATCAGGCGATCAAGGTATCAAAGGATCTTGTTTTGAAAGATACCAAAGCGTACAAAGATCAGAGTGAAGAAAAACAAGCCTATGCATCTTATGTATACAGTCTGTTGTCTAGCAAGAAAGTATTGATCTCAAGTTCTATCGATACGACGGATAAGACATATCAGAAGTGGAAGAATGAGAAGATCAGTTTAAGTGAATTCTTAAGGTATGCCGTGAACAAGGAATGGATTGATATTTCCTCACTGAATATCAGTAGCAAATACAATGACACTGAAGAGATCATGAAAGCACTGGCTGCTTATGTAGAAGATGCTTTGGTTGATGCAGATGATTTTGATATGACAGTCTGCGAACAAAGCATCATGAAAGGAAAATTAAGCGGAAGAGAAGTATGTCTCCTTCTTTATGAACAGGGAGTTTTAAAGAAGAAAGGTGACAGTGATTATACGGCATTGAAATCTGGTTCCCTAAACAGCTATGATTTCATTCGAAGAAAGTTAAAGAGTTTACAGATCACACCAGGACAGATTGGTATGGATCCATGTTCCGGATCTGTTGTGATCACAGATTCCAAGACAGGAAAGGTAAAAGCATTGGTAAGTTATCCTGGATATGACAGCAACCGTTTATCCAATGGAACAGATTCCGGATACTACAGGCAGCTGGCAAACTCAGCATCTACACCATTATATAATCAGGCACTGAAACATAAGACAGCACCGGGATCTACATTTAAGCCGGTATCTGCTTTGGCAGGACTTAATGAGAAAGTGATCACGACAAGTACAGTCATCAACTGTACAGGGTTATACGATAAGATCACACCACCGGCGAAGTGTTGGAAATATCCAGATCGCCATGGACCAAGAACTGTGTCAACAGCGATCGAAGCATCTTGTAATTATTTCTTTTATGAAGTAGGATATAGATTAGGAGACAAATCAGGTTCCTACAGCAGTAAAGAAGGTCTTAAGTACTTGGAGAAATACGCAACACAGCTAGGGCTTAATAAGCAGTCAGGAATTGAACTGGATGAGTCATCTCCACAGGTTTCTGATGAAACATCCGTACGTTCTGCCATTGGACAGGGACGTAATAGTTTCACGCCAAGCCAGATCGCGAATTATGTGACAACATTATCCAACAGTGGAACCGTATATGATCTAAGTGTCATGGACAAGATCACTGACGATAATGGAAAGACAGTCAAGAAATATGGAGTTAAGAAAGTAAGACAACTTCATTATGACACAACATACTGGAATGCAGTGCATACTGGTATGAGAGGTGTAGTCAGCGGAAAGGACAGCTCCGTAAGCAGTATCTTCCAAGGCATGAAAGTAAAATTAGCAGGTAAGACGGGTACAGCACAGGAGAATAAGAAACGTCCGAATCATGCGTTGTTTATCTCTTATGGACCATATGAGAAGCCAGAGATCACAACAACGGTTGTTATTCCGTTTGGATATACCTCATCTAATGCAGTAGCGACTGCAAAGGATATTTATGAGTATTATTTTGCAAATGATAAGACAAAGAAGACATTAGAGAAGAATAATAAATCAGTCACAGAAACCAGTGTTGGTACTGCAGGAGATTAGAGAAAGAAGAGAGGAATTGTATGAATCAGCCGGTATTGCTCAAGGGAAACAGTCTGGGACTTACCATGGTGTTAGATCCAGGAATGAAGTTTGATCAACTGATCAAAGCGATCGAAGATAAATTTGTGCAGGCAAAAGATTTCTTTAATGGACAGACACAGATCGCACTAAAGATCGAAGGCAGAAAACTAGATGCCAAAGAACTTCAGAATGTACTGCAGATCATTGCAGAAAAAACAACTTTGACGATCGCATATGTGATAGAAGATGATAAGATCATGGAAACTTCTTTTAAGGATGTATTGAAAAAGATTCAGGAAAGAGAACAAAAAAGAAGTCAGTCCATGGTTGATGAGAGAAGAAAGGGAGATGGACAGTTCTACCGTGGAACACTTCGCTCCGGACAGAGTCTGGAATCTGATGCAAGTGTTGTAGTGGTCGGGGATGTGAATCCTGGAGCTTCCGTATGTGCCAAAGGTAATGTAGTTGTTCTTGGATGTGCCAAAGGATATTTGAGTGCAGGATGTGATGGAGATGATCACGCTTTTGTCGCAGCACTTGATATGCAGCCGATGCAGATCCGTATCGGAAAACACATCGCAAGAAGTGCCGATGGAGAACCAGAGAAGAAGAAAAAGCTTTTCGGAAGATCAAAGAATAATGACAATCAGCCGATGGAAGCACAGATTGCATTTGTAGAAGATGAAAATATTTATATCGAGCCCATATCTAAAGCGCTCTTAAATGAAATCATAGTATAGTGAATGGAGGAAACAAAAATGAGTGAAGTTATCGTAATCACATCTGGAAAGGGTGGCGTTGGAAAGACAACAACCACTGCCAATGTGGGAACAGGATTAGCGAAGGAAGGAAAGAAAGTCGTATTGATCGATACGGATATCGGACTTCGTAATCTGGACGTTGTCATGGGGCTTGAGAATAGAATCGTTTATAATCTGGTTGACGTTGTGGAAGGAAACTGCAGAATCAAACAGGCAATGATCAAAGACAAGAAATATCCAAATCTTTTCTTACTGCCATCTGCACAGACAAGAGATAAGACATCCGTAACACCAGAACAGATGTCAAAACTGGTGGAAGAACTAAAAAGTGAATTTGACTATATCATTCTTGACTGCCCAGCAGGAATCGAACAAGGATTTAAGAATGCGATCGCAGCAGCAGACCGTGCACTGATCGTTACAACACCAGAGGTATCAGCAATCCGTGATGCAGACCGTATCATTGGACTATTAGAGGCAAATGATATACATAAGATCGATCTGGTGATCAACAGGATACGTATGGATATGGTAGAACGTGGAGATATGTTATCCAAAGATGATGTTCTTGATATTCTTGCGGTTGACCTGATCGGAATCGTACCAGATGATGAGAATATTGTCATTTCCACAAACCAGGGAGAACCATTGGTTGGAAGCAATACACCAGCAGGAAAAGCATACCAGAATATCTGTAATCGTGTGATGGGCAAAGACGTTCCATTCATGGAAATCACAGGACCAACTTTCTTCCAGAGACTTGCAAACGTATTTAAGAAGTAGAGGGGAGAGAAACGATGGGTTTTTTTGATAATTTTTTTAAGAAAAAAAGTTCAGGAGAAGTGGCAAAAGACCGATTAAAACTATTATTGGTATCTGACCGCTCAAATTGTTCTCCTGAGACAATGGAACTGATCAAAAACGACATCATTCAAGTAATCTCCAAATATATGGAGATCGATCCAGAGGGACTTGACATTCAGATCACACAAAGCAGCGAAGAATCCGAAGGACCTGCATTATATGCAAATATTCCGATTCGTGAGCTTAGGAAATAACATTGGAGAGATACTATGTTGCGAAATTATCGACTGCAGAATTACAATTTCAAACTTGTTTTTAACGTACTTGTACTGATGGCGATGAGCCTTTTGTTTATTCACAGTGCCAAAGCATCCTATGTGCCAAAGCAGGCATTGGGGATCATTATGGGACTTGGAATCATTGTGGTCGTATCACTGATCGATTATCAGGTCTTTACAAGAAATGCAGAAATATTGTATATTTTGAATGTGATCATGTTGATCGGCGTTAAATTATTTGGAAAAGATGTCAATGGTGCCAAACGATGGTTTTCATTAGGTCCATTGGGAACTTTCCAGCCATCAGAACTTAGTAAAGTGATCATGATCATTGTTGTTGCAGCATTTCTTGCGAAGCATCAGGATGATCTGAATGAACCGAAGGTATTAGGAAAACTTGCTGTAATCTGTGGGATCCCGCTGCTTTTGATCTTGAAACAGCCAAGTCTTTCTTCTACACTCGATATTTGTTTTATTATTCTTGGAATGATCTTTATGGCAGGATTATCCTCCAGATTGATCGTTCAGGTATTGATCGTAGGCGTACCACTTTTAGCAATCTTTTTGTGGTATGTCCAGACACCAGGACAGGTGTTGTTAGAGCCACATCAGGTAGCAAGGATCATGTCCTTTTTACATCCAGAGAATTACGCAGATTCCACTGCTTTACAGACAAGCAATTCGATCATGGCGATCGGTTCTGGCGGATTATTTGGCAAGGGATTTGGAAGTAATACGATCTCAAATGTATCTGCAAGTGATGTAAATTTGGTATCAGAAAATCAGACAGACTTTATTTTCTCTGTGATCGGAGAAGAATTTGGGTTTGTTGGATGTGTGGTATTGATCATTGTTTTTGCATGCCTTGTATATCAGTGCATGAATGTGGCGAAGAAATCAGGGAATCTGATCGGAACTTATGTGGCTGTAGGAGTTGCGTGTTATATGGGATTTCAGTCTTTTATCAACATTGCAGTTGCTACAGGAACCATGCCGAACACCGGACAGCCCCTGCCATTTATCAGTTATGGATTAAGTTCCTTAATGTCGGCGTCGATCGCGATAGGAATGGTACTTAATATATATTTACAAAGAAAAAGACACTAGGAGGTTCTATCTATGAATGTAGGATTAGTTGCCCATGATGGCAAAAAGAACCTGATGCAGAATTTATGTATCGCGTATCAGGATATTTTAAAAAAACATAAATTATATGCTACAAGTACGACTGGACAGATGATTGAAGATGTTGCAAACTTAAAGATCCACAAACTTCTTGCCGGCCATTTTGGCGGTATGCAGCAAATGGGATCTAAGATCTCCAATAATGAAATAGACCTCTTGATCTTTTTACAGGACCCGGCAAATAAGAAGAGAACACCAGATTTTTATAATGTTTTAAATCTCTGTGATCAGTATAATATTCCGTGTGCTACGAATCTGCCAACAGCAGAAGTATTGATCCTGGCACTGGACCGAGGAGATTTAGATTGGAGGAATATGTATAAATAGACTGTCACACGACGGTCTTTTTTTACAGAAAGCATAAAATGAAAAAATTAATTTGTATTTGTATGTCCGTCATGATGATCACATTATCTGGCTGCCAGACATCGGCGAAGACAGGTGGATTTATATCATATGATGAACATTATCAGAAGAATGAAACGGCATTAAAAGAAGATGCATTGAGTGACCGTTGGGAATCCAGAGGTTCTAAGGTAGCGGTTGTATCCAAAGAAAAGGCGGATAATAACGACTATCCAGAAGCCAAGGAAGTTCTGTTGGTTAATAATACAAAGAATAAAGTGATCGTTAGTCAGAAGGTTTTTGACCAGGCTTACCCGGCAAGTACAACAAAGATCATGACAGCATTGCTGACTTTGGAGAATTTAAATTTAAGTCAGGTTGTAACGATCAAACATGACATTACATTCCCTGATGGAGCAGCTGTGGCAATCCACCTAAAGAAAGGGGATAAGATCACAGTGGAAGCATTGTTAAATGCATTGATCATTATGTCAGCCAATGATGCAGCCGTTGCACTTGGAGAGGCAGTGGCTGGAAGTGAAGCAAATTTTGTAAAAATGATGAATAAGAGAGCCAAAGAACTTGGAGCAACCAATACACATTTTGCAAATCCGAATGGACTTCATTTAAGTGATCATTATTCTACAGCGTATGATCTTTATCTGATCTTTAAAGAAGTAGCTAAACATAATGAATTCTTTAATATTGCAGGAAGATCAAGCAGTAGGATTGAATATCTTGGTTCCAAGGGAGAACAAAAGATTTATGATATGGCTTCCACAAACCAGTATATTGCCGGAACATACACCCTTCCAAGCCAGGTATATATGATTGGAGGCAAGACTGGTACAACAACACAGGCGGGTTCTTGTCTGATTCTTCTTACAAAGAATAAAGACGGTGAGGAATTCATTTCCGTGGTGTTAAAAGGCGTTACAAAATCAGCTCTTTACCATACAATGACAGATATATTATCAAAGGAAAACTAAGATGGAACGATACAAAGCTTACAGCACACATTTAAAGGAATTATATGGAGAAAAAGTATATAAATTACCAGTTAATCTTCCGGTGACTTGTCCAAACCGTATGGATGGAGATGGGTGCACTTTCTGTGGAGGTGTGGGAACCGGCTTTGAAGCTATGAACAGTGAGGTATCTGTAAGTGAACAGCTGAATGCGACAAAAGGAAAGATCACAAAACGCTATAAAGCAAAGAAATTTATCGCATATTTTCAGAATTATACGAACACATTCCTGCCGGTTGACAAGTTTGAAAAGTATCTGGTAGAAGCAGCACAGACGGAAGATATTGTAGGAATTTCGGTATCCACAAGACCTGACTGTATTACGAAGGAATATTTAGACTGTTTAAAGAAGATTTCTGAAGAATATCAGGTGAAGATCTCTATAGAATATGGACTTCAGACAGTCAATTATAAGACTTTAAACAAGATCGATCGAGGACATACACTAGCAGAATATCTAGATGCTGTGTTAATGACAGCACCATATGGATTTGAAATCTGCACTCATATTATTTTGAATCTGCCAGGAGATGACATGACGGATGTGATCGAGACAGCAAAGATTCTTTCTGCACTTCCAGTGCAGATCGTAAAATTACATTCTCTTTATATTCCCAAAGGATCAAAAATGTATGAGGAGTATAAAGAAGGAAAAATAACTCTTTGTGATCCAGAAGAATATCTGGACAGACTGGTAAACTTTATCTGTTATGTACGAAAAGATATGGTGATCGAGCGTCTATTCAGCAGAGTGCCCAAGGAAGATGCATCATTTTCTAACTGGGGCATCAGCTGGTGGAAATTAAAAGATCGATTTGACGAGATCATGGAAACAAATGATTATATGCAAGGATGTAAATTTGACTATTTAAATGGAGCAGCGCTCAGGCGATGGGAGATTTAAGAGATGGCAGCAAAACGAAGACGAAAAACAAAAATACATTGGAATATTGGAATGATCATTTTTGTAGTCATATTGGTCTACATCCTGCTTAATGTCATCCTGTTTCTAGGCAAGAAAAAGCTGACTGTCTACAAGGTGACGGAAGATAAGATCACCAATACCTTATCGTTTACAGGAATTGCGATTCGTGATGAGGAACTTCTAAAGGCTTCACAAAGCGGTTATATTACCTATTATGTAGAAGAAGGAAAACGGATCAAGAAATCAGGAACGGTCTTTACGGTTGATAAAGATCAGAAGGTTCAGGATGCATTTGTAAGTCAGGTGCAGCAGCTTGAGAAAAATAAAAAAGTGATCGATGATGAAGAGATTCAGCATAAGATCACAGATTATCAGTCTGTATATAGTGATCATAAGTTCAGCACGGTTTATGATCTGAAATATGATCTCAAGAATGCAATCCTCAACTTAAGTGAAGATTCTATGAAAACAGTTATAGAAGCAGTCAAACAAAAGCTTGGGGATACAAGTTTTGAGACACAGAAAAGTACAAGTAGTGGGGTAACACAATTTTATTCTGATGACTTTGACGGTAAGAGCGCAAAAGATATCACAAGCAAGGATTTTGACCAAAGTCAGTATCGTGTTCAGAGGTATAATATGTCCGATAAAGTAAAGAAAGGCAAAGTTGTAGCTAGGATCAACAAAAGCGAAAAATGGCAGATCGTAATTCCACTAGAAGCAGATCAGTATCGGATGTTGAAGGATAAAAGTGAAGTGTCGGTTCGTTTCCTGCAAGATCAGACAACAGCCACAGCAACGGTGGAAGTCGCCAAAAAGGGAAGTTCGTATTTTGGATATCTTAAGTTTAATGATTACGCGGTACGTTATATCAATGAGCGCTACTTAGAAATCGATGTGACGCTTGATTCCTACAAGGGATTAAAGATTCCAAACACATCCATTGTAAAGAAGAAATTCTACCAGGTTCCAGTAAAATACCTTACAAAAGGAGATAACAGTGCGAAAGAACAGTTTACCGTACGTGATACAAGCAACAAAGGCGATGTGACGGTGGAACAAAAGAGCTTTACGATCTATGGAAGAACGAAGGATTACTGTTATCTTGATCCAGAAGAAGTTGGAGAGAACGTAGTGCTTCAGGCAATGGATTCCAAAGATACATTTTTGATTGAGAAAATGAAGACATTAAAAGGAGTTTATTGTACAAATCAGGGATATGCGGATTTCCGTCCAATCGATATTCTGATCGAGAAAGATGATTATTCGATCATTGCAAATGATACCAATCAGGGAGTTAGTCGGTATGATTTCATTGTTCTTGATGGAACAACGATCAAGGAAAACCAGATCATATATTAAGGCATATAAATTTATAAGAATTACAGAAAGAAGGAATTGGATATGTTGATCGAACGCTATAATGAAGTAAAGAAACATGTAGAAGAAGCTTGTAAACGTGTAGGACGTGATCCACGAGAAGTGACAGTGATCGCAGTCAGCAAGACCAAACCATTAGAAATGGTAGAAGAATTAAGAAAAGAAAAAGTACTTGATTTTGGAGAGAATAAGGTACAGGAGATCAGAGATAAGTATGCAAATATCAGTTGGCCGGTAAGATGGCATCTGATCGGACATCTTCAGACCAATAAAATTAAATATATCGTGGATAAAGTAGCATTGATCCATTCTGTAGATTCCATAAAACTTGCACAGGCGATCGACAAAGAAGCTGCAAAGCATGATGTCAAAGAAGTTCCAATTCTGATCCAGGTGAATTTTGCACACGAAGATACCAAATTTGGATTGAATCCAGAAGATGTTTTTGATGTGGTGAAAGAGATTTCTACCTTAGAACATGTAAAGATTAAAGGATTAATGCAGATTGCACCATTTGTTGACGATCCAGAAGATAATCGTAAGTATTTCCGTGCGATGAAGCAATTATCTGTTGACATCAACAACAAAAACTTCGATAATGTAGATATGAGTATACTTTCCATGGGAATGACCAATGATTATGAGATCGCAGTAGAAGAAGGTGCGACAATGGTAAGAGTTGGAACGGCAATCTTTGGAGAGAGAAACTATAATATTTAGTGGAGGAAGATCTATGAAAGGTACAGTTGACAAACTGCTGAACTTTATGAAACTATCAGACGATGAAGAGTACGATGAAGAATATGAAGAGTACGAAGACGATGAGGAAGAAGAGGAAGAACCAAGAAGTACTTTCTCCTTCTTTAAGAAGAAAGAGCCTGAAGTAGAAGAAGAAAGCAGTAACAGCAAGATAAGTCAGCCGTTTGATAATACAATTACAGCAAGCAGAGAAGCAAAGAAACGAAGATTTACAAGTACAGGAAGCAAGGTCGTATCTATGAATGGAAGAGGCGTGGAAGTTTATGTAATAAAGCCACAGGATTTTGCAGAAGCACAGACGGCAGCTGATCTTTTAAAAGAAGGAAGAACAGTTGTGATCAATCTGGAAGGTGTAGAACTTACAGTTGCACAGAGAAGTATTGATTTTGTGGGCGGAGCAACTTATGCGATCAATGGATCCTTACAGGCAGTATCAAACAATATTTTTATTGCAGCACCAGACAGTATTGAAGTCAGCGGAGATTTAAAAAGCGAGATCATGAATGAGAATACGATCTCACCACAGTTAAAATAAAAGGTCATGAAGGAAGAAGAGTTATTAAAGAAACGTCTGATGGAATTATGTGAGAAAGCATATAATCAGAATATCTATACATATACACACTTTCTGAATGAATATGAACAGAGTATCTATCAGGATATGAATCAAGAACTTGCTTATGCACATCCAATACTTGTTGGAGGGCATAAGTATTTTACAAGGGCAGTGGTGATGTTTGGCTCAGAAGAATTATTTGGTTATCAGGGTGAGGTTCCAGTGGTTTGTGCCAGGATCTCACCTGTTTTTGATAAATTCGCAGAAGAATTAAGTCACAGAGATTATCTTGGAGCATTGATGAACCTTGGAATCGAGAGACATTTGATCGGTGATATCCTGATCGATGGGAGATATGCCTATATTTTCTGTATGGAACATATCATAGGTGTGATCAAAGAGCAGCTTGATCAGGTAAGGCATACGCGAGTTTTTGTGGAAGAAGTTTCATGGGAAGAGACCGGATATGTCCAAAAATACAAGAAAAAAGAAGGATTTGTTGCGTCCATGAGGCTGGATGTTCTGGTTTCACAGGCTTTTTCTTTATCCAGGAATATCAGTGAGAAGCTGCTAAAGAGCCAGAAAGTATTTCATAATGGAAAGATGTGTTTATCAGGTGGACAAAAGATCAAACAGGGCGATATCATATCCGTGCGCGGATATGGGAAGTTTCTGGTGGAAGATTTAGGAAAAACATCAAAAAAAGGCCGTCAGTTTATCACACTGGCGATCTTTCAATAGGAGGAATATATGATTACACCAGTTGAGGTATTAGGGAAGGAACTAAGAAGAGGATTTGGCTACAAAGCAGTCGAAGTTGATGAATTCTTAGAAGAATTAGCGAAAGACTATGAGAAAGTTTATAAAGAAAACAACGAACTGCGAGAAAAAGTATCTGCATTGACAGAGAACTTAAGTCATTACCGTACGATCGAAGAATCCTTAAAGAGAGCATTGGTTCTTGCGGAAGAGACATCCAAAGAGACGATCGAGAATGCAAACAATAAAGCACAGGTATTAGAAGCAGAAGCATCCCGTAATGCAAAACAGTTGGTATCAGAGGCAGAGGATCAGGCAGAGAAGATCTTAACAAGTGCGAAAGAAGACTTTAAAGAAGAGAAAGAACAGCATGAAAAGACGATTGAGAATTATCAGAAGCTGATCCGTAAACTGGAAAGTGATTATCAGAGCTACAAAGCCAGAATGAAGCAGTTTATCAATGGGCAGATGGATATTTTAGATAATCCTGTTTATGAGATGGAATTCGAAATTGCAGGATGCGAGCAGACAGATGGAGATGAAGAAGATGAACAGCAAAAACAATTTGGAAATGAACAATAAGATTGAGATCTGCAATGAAGGAAAGAAAGCATATGATATCGTATTAAGAGATTCCTTTGCAGACCTCCTGGACCAGATGGAATTCCTTGAAATTGAGAAGAAAAAAGTCTGCATTGTGACAGAAAGCAATGTTGCACCGATCTATTTAAAAGAAGTTTGTGAACTGATCTCATCCAAGGCTTCCAAAACGATCACATTCAGTTTTGAAGCCGGGGAAAAACATAAGCAGTTAAAGACGATTGAAGCATTATATGAAGAACTGATCATCAACCATTTTGACCGACAGGATCTGTTGATCGCTCTAGGTGGAGGAGTTGTCGGGGATATGACAGGATATGCTGCTGCAACATATCTTCGAGGCATTGATTTTGTACAGGTTCCAACAACACTTCTATCTCAGGTTGACAGCAGTATCGGTGGAAAGACTGGTGTTGATTTCTTGCAGTATAAGAACATGGTTGGAGCTTTCCATCAGCCTAAACTTGTATATATTAATACAGCAACCTTAAAATCTCTGCCAGAGAGAGAATATTTTTCTGGAATGGGAGAAGTGATCAAACACGGATTGATCAAAGATGCCGTTTATTATGAATGGATCAAAGAAAATATAGACGCGATCAAGGCTCGAGAGCATGAAGCAGTGAAAGAAATGATCTATCAGAGCTGTCTGATCAAAGGTGGTGTGGTAGAACGTGATCCAAAGGAAAAGGGTGAGAGAGCGCTATTAAACTTTGGACATACCTTAGGGCATGCAATCGAGAAACTAAAGGATTTTACATGGCTTCATGGAGAATGTGTGGCAGCTGGGTGCTGTCTGGCGGCAGAGATTTCTTGTATAAAAGGGAATATCAATAAAGAAGAAGTTGAGGATATCAAAGGTGTTTTTGAAGCATTTGATATGAATGGAGATATCGATGAACTTTCAGTGGACGATATTGTAAAAACAACCAAATCCGATAAGAAGATGGTCGGAGATAAGATCAAATTTGTATTGTTAAGATCTGTCGGAGATGCATATATTGATATGAGCGTGACGGATGATGAAATGAAACAAGTATTACAGGGATGAGTTTTTAAGGACGAGACATGAAGAAACAGATTCGTATTTATATATATATCATAGGGCTGATCTTGATCGATCAGTTAAGTAAAGTTTGGGCATTATCTGCACTTCGAGGTACAGAAGGGATCGCTGTGATCCCAAATGTATTTGAACTTTCTTATCTGGAGAATCGAGGGGCGGCTTTTGGAATTCTTCAGGATCATCAGATTTTCTTTGTATTGATCACAGTAGCTGCTGCAGTGATCTTAACATGGATCTATCGGAGAATACCACAGCCGAAGAAATATATACCACTTCGTATCAGTTATGCATTGATCATGGCAGGAGCGTTTGGAAATCTGATCGACAGAGTATTCAGGGGATATGTGGTTGATTTCTTTTATTTTAAATGGATTGATTTTCCAGTCTTTAATGTTGCAGATATTTATGTAACCGTAACAATGATATTACTTTTGATCTTGATCTTATTTTTCTATAAGGAAGAAGATCTTGATTTTCTTAACAGGAAAGGAAAACATGGACGAGACAATAGAAATTAAAGTGACAAGTGAAATGGCAGGTAAGCGTCTGGATGTGGTGCTTTCGGAGCAGTGCAACGATCTTACGAGAAGTTATATCAATAAATTGTGTAAGGAAGAACGTGCAGCATTAAATGGCAAGACTTCCAAAGGCAATAAGAAGTGTAAAGAAGGAGATGTGATTACCTTACAGGTTCCAGAACCGACAGAACTTGAGATTTTGCCAGAGGAGATGAATCTTGATATTGTCTATGAAGATCAGGATGTTATTTTGATCAATAAGCCCAAAGGCATGGTAGTGCATCCGGCAGCAGGACATTACAGTGGTACGCTGGTCAATGGATTGATGGCACATTGTAAGGATGATCTGTCAGGAATTAACGGAGTGTTAAGGCCTGGAATCGTGCATCGTATTGATAAAGACACAACAGGGATCCTGATCGTCTGTAAGAACGATATGGCACACCAAAGTATTGCCAAGCAGTTATATGATCATTCGATCACAAGAAAATATCATGCGATCGTTTATGGAAATATTAAGGAAGAAGAAGGAACAGTCAATGCACCGATCGGAAGAAGCTTAAAAGACCGCAAGAAGATGGGAATCGTCATGGATGGAAAACATGCAGTGACGCATTATAAGGTATTAAAACGTCTAAAGAAAGGTTTTACTTATATCGAATGTCAATTAGAGACAGGAAGGACCCATCAGATCCGTGTGCATATGGCATCGATCAAGCATCCATTGCTAGGAGATGATGTCTATGGACCAAAGAAGTCAAAGTATACACTGGAAGGGCAGTGTCTTCATGCGAAGGTCCTTGGATTCGTACATCCAAGAACTGGAGAATATATGGAGTTTGAAGTGCCTTTGCCAGAGTATTTTGAAAAATTACTGAACAAGCTGGATAATTAGAACAATCATAGGAGGAAAAACGGAATGAAACTTGGATTTATCGGATGTGGAAATATGGCACAAGCAATGATCACTGGAATTTTGACACAGAAAGTCGTAAGTCCACAGGAATTGATCGTATCCAATCCACGAGAAGAAAAAACAGCGAAACTAAAAGATGAATTTGGAATCATTACAACAACAGACAACAAAGAAGTGGCAAAACAATCAGATATTTTGGTGTTATCTGTAAAGCCACAGGTATACCCAGCTGTGATCAAAGAGATCAGAGATGAAGTAAGCTCAGAACAGATCATCGTAACGATCGCAGCAGGTGTTTCTATGGAAGCAGCAGAGCGTCAATTTGGAAAAGAAGTTAAGATCGTACGTGTGATGCCAAATACGCCAGCTCTGGTAGGAGAAGGAATGTCAGGACTATGCTGTAATGAATATGTAACGGAAGAAGAGTTTGACCTGGTACATAAGATTTTTGAAAGTTTTGGAAAAGCGGAAAAGATCACAGAGAATCTAATGGATGCCGTTGTTGGAGTCAGTGGAAGTGGTCCAGCCTATGTTTATATGTTTATTGAGGCAATGGCGGATGCAGCAGTTGCACAGGGACTGCCAAGAAAGCAGGCATATACATTCGCTGCACAGACATTACTAGGAAGTGCAAAGATGGTTCTTGAGACAGGACAGCATCCAGGAGAATTAAAAGATGCTGTATGTTCTCCAGCAGGAACAACAATCGAAGCGGTTAACGTTCTTGAGAAAAAAGGAATGAGAAGTGCAGTGATCGAAGCTGTGACTGCAGCAGCAAAGAAAAACCATCAATTAGGAAAAAAGAAAGAAAAATAAAAAAGTTCTTTACAAATCATAGAAACCTATGATATTCTATAAAAGTTAGTGAAACCGATACTCAGATTTGGGCACTCCAACCCTTTCCTGGTATCAGGCGATATAAGAATTTTAAGGAGGAAAACACAATGATTTCATCAGAAAAGAAAGCAGAAATCGTAGCTAAAT
>CAJMOO010000004.1 GCA_905215045.1 uncultured bacterium
TTGCCTCTGCCATAACACTATTCCTTTCGTTCTAAATGTTAACTGATTAATTATATCTTACCTAAGTTTCTTTTGTCAATTCCTAATCCCTGCCATTCGTGGCTTTGAGATAATTTTGCAGTAATTCTTCTAAGTCTTCGTATGTCTCTGTATGATTTACCTTCTCGCGAAGTTTTGCTGCCCCTGGAAAACCGAATGTATACCATGCGACATGTTTCCGCATCTCACGGACTCCGATGTATTCTCCTTTAAAATCGATCATCATCTGTCCATGTCTCAACATCATGGCGACAACTTCTTCTAAGGATGGTCTTGGCATTTCTTCTCCTGTCTCAAAGAAATGTAAGATCTCTTTGAAGATCCATGGATTCCCTTTGGCTCTTCTTCCGATCATAAATCCGTCACAGCCTGTCTCTTCCTGCATTCGTAATACATCTTTTGCACATGTGATATCACCATTTCCAATTACCGGAATATCAACAGCTTCTTTTACCTTGCGAATGATCGACCAGTCTGCTGTTCCTGAATAGTACTGTTCTCTTGTTCTTCCATGAACTGCGATCGCTGCTGCTCCATTCTCCTGTGCAACCTGTGCCATCTCTGGTGCATTGATCAATTCATCGTTAAATCCCTTTCGGATCTTAACTGTAACTGGGATATCCACAGCATCTACAACTGCTTTGATCACTTTCCCTGCTAATTCCGGATTCTTCATCAATGCGGATCCATCACCGTTATTCACGATCTTTGGAACCGGACATCCCATGTTGATATCGATCATCTGAAACCGCCCATCATTGACTTTCGCTGCCATCTGACCCATGATCTCTGGATCGGATCCAAAAATCTGGATCGCTACTGGAATTTCCTTCGGATCTGTTGCCATCAATGGCTCAGATTTACGGTTCCCATAGTATAATCCTTTGGCACTTACCATCTCAGTGCACATCATTCCAGCACCCTGTTCTTTACATAACAAACGATATGGTAGATCTGTAACTCCTGCCATCGGTGCAAGTGCTAACGGGTGTTCAATTGTAATATCTCCAATAACCAGAGGTTTTAATTTATTGCTTCTCATAAATGATCTGTAATCCCTTCAATGTTAATGTTGGATCGTAATAGTCGATCTCATCAACCGTCTGTGCGATCATATTTCCAAGGCCTCCGGTTGCGATAACTTTCATGTTATCAAAGCCTGTCTCTTCTTTCATCTTCTGTACCATATATTTTGTCTCACCAACAACTCCATAGTACAAACCTGCCTGCATACTGTCAATCGTGCTGTTTGCAAGGATCGTCTTTGGTTTTAAGATTTCAATCTCTGGCAGACGTGCTGCATCTCTATATAGTACATTTGCTGAAGTGCGAATTCCCGGTGCGATCACACCTGCTAAGAATACGCCATTCTCTGTGACAATATCGTATGTTGTTGCAGTTCCATAGTCAATGACGAGTGCTGGTCCGCCATATATTTCATATCCTGCAACCAGATCCACGATCCTGTCTGCTCCAACTTCTCTTGGATTAAATCTTCCAAGATTAATCCCTGTCTTGATCCCAGGTCCTACAATGATCGGTTTTACATCAAAATATTTGATCAAACCACTACTCAGTGAATGCATGATATTTGGCACAACGGATCCTATGATCGCTGCCTTCACTTCACCTTCATCCAATCCTTTTTCCTTTAATAGGCTTGAAATCAGAATTCCAAATTCATCGGATGTTCTTGGTAACTTTGTTGTAATTCGAAATACCTCTATAATCTCTTTTCTTTTGAATACGCCGATCGTTATATTGGTATTCCCAACATCGAGTGCTAATAACATAATTTATACCTCATCTTCTCCCAAAAGGAATATTTTATAATATAGTTCCAAGGACTCCCAGAAATCCTGTTTTTCCTGTCTTAGTTTCTTGATCATCAGTTCACTTCCGATCTCATCGTAAAAGAAATCATTATCTTCCACATGAGTAACGAAATTTAATTTGCCTTCTTCATCGAACTCTAATGTCAAGACTCCGCCGACTTCTGCTGTAAATAGTACACATGCAATCTGCAGTTCCTGTTTGATCTGTTCTGGTAATCCAGAAAAATCAGGGTTTAAGTAATATTTCTTCTCATATGCATTGGAACCGCATAATGTAACTTTATCCTGATACATGTTTTTGTATTTCTCCTTGTTTCTTGTATATATTCTCGGAATCTCTTATACGTATCCCAAGATACCTCTTACTGATACCTCTCCGGATGAAACTTCTGATACCTTTCCATCTTCATCCTCTACCAGTAATTCTCCACGATGATTGATGCCTCTTGATAAGAATATCTCTTCTTTGGAACCTCTGACAACCTTGATCTTCTGGTCTGTATGTACCAGAAGTTTATTGTATTCATCTTGCAACATGCTAAGATCTTCTGTCTTCAAAAACATATCGTAATATTTCTCAAAACATTCTAACACTTTCGCTGCCAATGGAGCTCTCTTGATCTTTCTTCCTCCCTCGATCTGGAGTGAAGTTGCCTTATCACTTAAATCTTCTGGAAAATGATCGATATTTACATTGATACCAAGTCCCACTACAATGTAATTGATCTCATCCATCTGAAGGCTCATCTCTGTTAGGATTCCACAGATCTTCTTTCCATTCACAATGATATCGTTTGGCCATTTGATCTTTGCCCGAATTCCTGTTGTCTCACAGATTGCTTCATTTACCGCTAATGCAGTAACTAACGTAAGCATAGAAGAATTCTGAGCTTCGATCTGAGGTTTTAGAAGAAAGCTCATCGCGATCCCTGCTCCAGCTTCTGCCAACCAGCTTCGTCCTCTTCTTCCTTTTCCCATCGTCTGTTCTTCTGTGATCGCAACGGTTCCGTGACCGGCACCTGCCTCTGCCAGACGGCGGATCTCAAGATTTGTAGAATCCATTGTCTCATAACAATGAAGATCTTTTCCAAGCCATTTGGTATGAAGGCAGGATGCTACTTCTTCTTTTGTCAAAAGATCTGGTTCCATCATAAGTTTATAGCCTTTATTTGTCACAGAATCAATCTCGTAACCTTCTGCTCTTAATGCTTTGATATGCTTCCAGACAGCAGTCCTTGAAACTCCCAACCGCTCACAAAGCTGCTGCCCTGATATATAATCATCTGCATTCTTTAATTCCTTGAGAATCTTACTTTTCATTGAATATCCTATCTCCTAATATTCTCCTAAAGTCGCTACCATAACAGCTTTGATCGTGTGCATACGATTTTCTGCTTCATCAAAAATCACATCTGCATAATGTTCAAAAACATCTTCTGTGATCTCATGTCCTTTAACTGCTGGCAGGCAATGCATAACAACTGTAGTATCTTTTCCTGTCATCTCTAACATTTCTTTATTTACCTGATATGGTCTTAATAAAGCAATTCTTTCTGCTGCCTTGTCTTCTTCACCCATAGATGCCCATACGTCTGTGTAAATGCAGTCTGCACCTTCCACAGCTTCTTTCACATCTTCTGTAAAACGGATCTTAGCTCCAGATTCTTTCGCATACTCTTCGCACTGTTTTACCAGTTCTTCATTTGGCCATAAACTCTTTGGTGCTAAGCATGTGAAATTCAATCCCATCTTACTGCATCCGATCATTAAAGAGTTGCTCATGTTATTTCTTCCGTCTCCAGCGAATACGAAGTTTAATCCTTTGATCTCTCCAAACTGTTCTCTTAATGTTAAGAAGTCCGCTAAGATCTGTGTTGGATGGTAATCATCTGTTAAACCATTCCATACTGGAACTCCACTGTATTTTGCTAATTTCTCTACGTTCTCATGTAAGAATCCACGAAATTCGATCCCGTCAAACATTCTTCCAAGAACTCTTGCTGTATCTTCTACAGATTCTTTGTGTCCTAACTGAATATCATCTTTTCCTAGATATTCTGGGTGTGCACCCTCATCAACACATCCGATCGTAAATGAACATCTTGTTCTTGTACTTGGTTTTTCAAATAAAAGGGCGATATTTTTTCCTTTTAAGCTGTTTCCTGTGATTCCTTTTTTCTTATCTGCTTTTAATTTTGCTGCTAAATCTAAAAAATAACCAATTTCTTCTGGTGTAAAGTCTTTTAATGTTAAGAAACTTCTTCCCTTTAAGCTTGTCTTTGCGTCCATCTTTTGTTCCTCCATTTTGTTGTATCTTGGATGTCTCTGCCCTTTGATCTCTGGCAGACATCATATAGTTGTTATTATATAGGAATGCATCTTTGAAAACAACCCGAAACCCTTATATTTCAAGGATTTCCTTGCATTTTTTCGCAACCATTTCACCTAATTTCCTATGACTTTCTCTTGTCAGGTGGCAGGCATCGATTTCGGAAGCTTTTGCATATTTTGCTGCATCCAGAAATTCAATGTTATGAAACTTTGCCCAGTCTTCATAAATCGGTGCCAATCTCTTGGAATAACTGATCCCTCTTTCAAATCCCATCTCTTCTCCACTTGGAATCTCTGTCAGATCATCCCCAAGATGCGGTGGTGCCATTAAAAGGATCTTTGCGGATCGTCCATCTTGTCTCTTCTGTGGAGTGATCGATTTGATCATCTTGATCAGACGGTCGATCCCTTTTCCGATATCTGTTGGTGTTGCCTGAAAACGGATCTTAAGGTCATTCGTTCCAAGCATTAACACTACCAGATCGATCGGTCCGTGGCTGTGTAAACATGGATCTAAATATGTTGCACCATTTCTTCCTGGTCTTAACTCATCTTCAAAACTTGTTGTTCTGCCGTTTAATCCTTCCGGAATCACGATCGCAGAATCTTTCAGTTCCTTTTGCAAAATGGTTGTCCATCGTTCTTCATATTCATAACGGAATCCATTTTCCGGATTATAGCCATAAGTATTAGAATCTCCATAACAAACGATTGTCTTCATCTTTTATCTCCCATCAATATCAAACATGGCAAAAGCCGGAACACCTCTTCAGTGCTCCGGCATACCGCCAAGGGTTGTCATATTTTCATCAACATTTTCTGATCTTACTGTTCTTTTACAGTGTCTTGTACCTGTTCTTCGATCAGATCTGCAATATTCTTCTCATCGTCTTTGGCAACTTCTGTAATTGATTTTACAAGACCTGCCATCCCCTGAATCTCAGATGGGATAATGATCTTTGTAGCTTTTCCGTCAGCTGCTTTAGCAAATGCTTCTAAGCTCTTTAACTGGATGACTGCATCGTCAGCTTTGGCTGCCTTGATAGATTCAATACCCTGTGCATTCGCTTTCTGGATCGCACGGATCGCTTCTGCCTGACCTTCTGCTTCACGGATCGTTGCTTCTTTCTTCGCTTCCGCACGAAGGATTGCTGCTTCTTTATCACCCTCTGCCTGAAGGACCATAGATTCTTTCTGTCCTTCTGCACGTAAGATTGCAGATTTCTTCTCACCTTCTGCGATCAGGATTGCTTCTCTTCGTTCACGTTCGGCTTTCATCTGTTTCTCCATGGCATCCTGAATGGCTGCTGGTGGAATGATGTTCTTAAGTTCCACACGGTTTACTTTGATTCCCCATGGATCTGTCGCAACGTCAAGTGTTGCTCTCATCTGTGTATTGATCGTCTCTCTGGAAGTTAATGTCTCATCTAATTCCAGATCACCGATGACATTTCGAAGTGTTGTAGCTGTCAGATTCTCGATTGCCATGATCGGGTTCTCTACACCGTAACTGTATAATTTTGGATCAGTGATCTGAAAATATACAACTGTATCAATCTGCATCGTAACGTTATCTTTTGTGATAACTGGCTGTGGTGGAAAATCCACAACCTGCTCTTTTAAGTTGACTTTTCTTGCAACACGATCAATAAATGGGACTTTGACATGAAGTCCTACAGACCATGTTCCCTGATAAGCACCCAGTCGTTCTACAACATAAGCATGTGCCTGCGGCACGATACGCACTGTGGATGAAATGATCATCGCAAGCAATGCGATAACGATAATAAATAAAATAATCGACATAATCTTATACCTCTCTTTCTACGATCAGTTTCACGCCTCGGATTTCTTTTACGACCACTTCGCTGCCTTCTGGAATGATCTCTCCAGCCTCAAAGCTTCTCGCAGTCCAATCCTGGCCATTTAACTGAACCAACCCTTTGCTTTCCATGTTATTGATCGTTTCTTTGACAAGTGCTGTCTGTCCGATCAATGCATCGGTATTCGTTTTTTGCACCTTGCTGTTTAAATATCGTTTGGCAACTGGTCTTGTCAGTGCAAACAACAGACATGTTACCACGATAAATATCAACATCTGTACCCAAAATGGAACACCAAATAGTGCTGTGATCGCTGCAACAACGGCTCCCCCTGCAAACCAGATACTTGTAAGTCCAAGTGTCATGATCTCAACAAGTAAAAATACCGCAGATGCGATCAGCCAATAAACTGCATACATTTAATCCACCCCCTGTCTCTGGCGTCTTGCCTCATAAACTAAAAGACCTGATGCCATGGCTGCATTTAATGATTCTACCTTACCACACATTGGAATCTTGATCTTCTTCTGTGCTTTGTCTGTCAACTTATCTGTCAGACCATTTCCCTCATTGCCAATGAAAAATGCGGTTCCTTTTTGATAATCTTCCTTCGTATAGTCTGTTCCATTGAGATGTGCTGCATACGTGATGATATTCTTTTGTTTCATCGTTTCTGCAACTTCTAAAAGATCATCGACATAGACAAATGGCACACGAAATATCGATCCCATCGTGGAACGCGTAACCTTTGGATTATAAATATCTACTGTATCATGACTCATGATAACACCATTGATTCCTGCACCCTCTCCTGTTCGAAGGATCGTCCCGAGATTCCCCGGATCCTGAAGATTCTCAAGCACCAGAAATAATGGTTTTTCCTGTTCTAGAAGATCTTCTAAAGAATATTTCATCATCTTCACCAGTGCAAGAACTCCCTGTGGTGTCATCGTATCGGAAATCTCTTTCATAACTTGAGGTGATACCAATTCCACATCCATATGTTCAAAAATCACTCTATGTTCGTTATAAAAATCTTCAGATGCATAGACTTTATATAAATATTCTTCTGGGATCTCTGTAAACATACGAATTCCCTCTACAAGAAATAATTCTTGTTTTCTTCTTTCTCTTGCACTCTTCTTTAATTTGATGATCTGTTTGATCTGCTTATTCTGAGTGGTTGTGATCATATTCTTATCCACCTCCGATCTATTATTTTCTTAATTTGACCAGATCTTCTTTCTTACCGATCAGCACAAGATTTTCCTCATCTTTGATCGGTTTCGTTGGATCTGGAGCCCCGTCAACACCACCTTCTCCTTCGATCGCGATGACGTTAACGTTATATTTTCCACGGAAATTAATGTCTACTAATGATTTGTTGATCCATTCTTTTCTTGCTGGTACTTTGACGATACTTGTGTCTGCGGAAAGGTCAAACAGATCTGTCATACTTCCTCCAAGCAGATTGTTTGCGATCCTTGCTCCCATCTCTTCTTCTGGATAAACAATCTCATCGACTCCAACACGTTTTAATATCTCTCCTTTTAAAGTTCCGTCTGCCTTCGCAAGAACATATGGCACACCGATCTCTTTGACGATCATCAATGCCATAACACTGGAATCTAAATGCTCTGCCGTTGCGATCACAACTGCATCCATTCCTTCCAATCCGATGTTGTTCATCATTTCTTTATCAGATATATCCACACAGACTGCACAAGTTACTTTATCTGCGATATCTCTTACAAGATCCTCATCTTTATCAACTGCCAGTACTTCTGCTCCACCTTTAGCAAGTGACCTTGCGATGCTGCTTCCAAACTTTCCGAGTCCTAAAACTGCAACTGACTTCTTCATTCTTCTCCGTTACCTCCGTTGCGATATCATGTTATAATGTGAATCTATTTCACTTATAAGATCAGATCCTGTTCCGGATACATGACCATCTTTTTCTTATTCTTCTGTGAAAAACCGATCGCCATAGAAATCGGTCCGACACGCCCTAAGTACATGGTAATGATGATAA
The DNA here is from genome assembly GCA_905215045.1 of uncultured bacterium. The sequence continues at coordinate 8,061 of CAJMOO010000004.1, forward strand.
TCACTTTCCCTGCGATTGTCAAATTCGGTGTCAATCCTTTGGTTAAACCAACTGTCGCGAGTGCTGATACACATTCATAGCATGAATCCATAAAAGTCCCGTGATCAAATACCAACAACAATAACACAGATGTCATCAGCACGATCAGGTTGATCACAATGATCGCAAGTGCTTTAGCCAACAGATTCTGTGGAACTCTTCGTTTAAATAACGTAATTGATTCTTCTTGTTTTGCCACAGAGAGCACACAAAATACAAGAATTGCGAATGTCACTGTCTTGACACCGCCTGCAGTACCAGTTGGTGATCCTCCGATGATCATCAGAAACATAGAAACCAGCGAAGATGCATCCGTCAATGCGCCCTGTGCTACCGTCTCAAACCCTGCGGTACGTGTCGTCACAGACTGAAACAGTGATGCCTGTATCTTCTGTGGCAATGACAGACTCTCCATAGTTGCTGGATTATGATATTCAAACATAAAGATCAATATTGTACCAAACAAGATCAAAAATGACGTAATGGATAACACGATCTTGGTCTGAAATCTCCATTGTTGTATCATCCTTTTTACAGGAACTTTATCTTTTACGATCTTTTTGAATCCCTGCCAAAGATCTTTCCATACAACAAATCCAAGACCTCCCAGGATGATCAGCCCCATTGTCGTAAAATTCATAACTGGATTCGTCACATAGCTTCGCAGACTGTCGTCTCTTACAATATCCATTCCTGCATTACAAAATGCCGAGATTGAATTAAAGATTGCTGCCCATACTCCATATCCAATGCCAAATTCCGGCACATACTGAGTCGCATAAAGAACTGCTCCAATTCCTTCTATGATCCCTGTCCCGATCAGAATCTTCTTAACTAATGGAACTAAACCTGTCATTGTATTAAGACCCATAGACTCCTGAATCAACATTCTATTTCCAAGAGTGATCCTCTTTCGAAGCATAAAAAACATTCCGGTTGTGATCGTAATGACACCAAGTCCTCCGATCTGTACAAGCAATATGATCACTGCCTGCCCAAATATACTCCAATGTGTCATTGTTGTCTCAACGATCAAACCCGTCACACACACAGATGTTGTTGCTGTAAATAATGCATCAATGTAAGGCGTTGCCTGCCCGCTTTGTGTTGCGATCGGCAGTGCAAGCAGTATCGATCCTGCAAATATTGTAATTAAAAATCCAAGCAATATGACCTGAACCGGTCGTAACTCTTTCATAAAATAATGCTCCTATATAGAGAAATAGAGGAATCCTAGATAAACAGGATTCCTCTAAGATCATGTTTTATTTATTTTCCTAATAAATGTGCGATCTGAAGCTGATATTCATCGATATCTTTTGTCATTGCGAGTCCTTCATCAATGTCCATATCCATGAATCTTCCGTTCTGGTATCCAACAACACGGTTTGTCTTTCCTGCACATAATAAGTCAACTGCGTAAGCACCCATCATAGAAGCGTATACACGGTCTTTTGCTGTTGGGCTTCCACCACGCTGCATATGTCCAAGGATTGTAGCACGTGTTTCAATACCTGTTGCAGATTCGATTCTCTTCGCCATGCTGTAAGAATGTCCAACACCCTCGGCATTGATTACCATATGATGTGTTTTACCTTTTGCTCTGTTACGAAGTAAATGTTCGATGATCTGCTGTTCTACCTTAGGAAGGTTTCCATCAAAGCTTTCTGGAATCAGGATATCTTCTGCTCCTGTTGCCATACCACACCATAATGCAATATATCCAGCTCCACGTCCCATAACCTCTACGATACTACATCTTTCATGAGATGTTGATGTATCACGGATCTTATCGATCGCTTCCATAGCTGTGTTAACAGCTGTATCGAATCCGATCGTATATTCTGTACAAGCGATATCTAAGTCGATTGTTCCTGGAACACCGATTGTGTTGATTCCAAGTGCGGCTAATTTTCTAGCTCCCTGGAAAGAACCGTCTCCACCGATAACTACCAGTCCTTCGATTCCGTGTGCTTTACAGATCTCAGCTCCACGCTTCTGTCCTTCTTCTGTCTTAAATTCTTCACATCTTGCTGTGAAAAGGATTGTACCTCCACGGAAAATAGTATCCGCTGTTTCTTTTGGTGTTAAGTCGATGATGTCTTCGTTTAATAATCCGTTATAACCTTTACGGATTCCCTTAACATTTAATCCTCTTTCTTTACCGATTCTGGCTACGGCACGTACTGCTGCGTTCATAGCAGGTGCGTCTCCACCACTTGTTAAAACTCCAATTGTTTTAATTTTTGGTTTTCCCATTTGCAATATCCTCCAATTATTAATCCATACAATTCTTAACTTGGCTTTTATTCTAATCCATTTAAAGAAATTTTTCAATAGTCTTTGTTATATTCCTAACGATCTAACCCGAATATTTTCTTTTCCATATCGTTTTTCGAGATCAAATAATAAATTCTCGTCACCAGAAACCATATAATCTCTCCCTAGACGATTCACAGCACGTTCTGTTTTGCAATAGATCACCACTGGATTTTTACCGGGATAGGAAGTTAAAATGCCTTTTAATGCATCCTCTTCTTTAAAAAATACTTCTTTATCCGCAAATTGTACCCATAATTCCTGTCTGCTATCCTCAAAACTGATGATCTGATTACAGATGACTTTGCTTTCTTCTTCAGAAATCTGTGTTGTTCCTTTGATAAATACTTTGGCATCTTCTCTTAAAATAGACTGATATGTCGCATACTGTCTTGGAAATACGACAACTTCCACGGTTCCTCTTAAGTCTTCCAGTGTGATAAATGCCATATTCTGATTCTTCTTCGTAAGTTTCACACTCATCTCACTGATCAAACCGCCAATGATACAGCTTTCCCGATCGTGAATCTTTGTCTTTCCTGTTTCTTCATCGATCACAAAATCAGAAGTATGTGCTGTTACACTTCGTTCAAGGCGTTCTATATCATCCTCTAAAGGATGTCCACTGACGTAGATCCCAAGCACTTCCTTTTCCATGGCAAGTTTCTGCTCTTTCTCATATTCCCCAACATCTGGATAGGAAATCTGAAAAGACTGCTGGTCTTCTTCTCCAAGAAGATCCATCAGACTCATCTGTCCTGCGATCTCATTTTTCCGTTCTTTCTGGATACTATCGATCACACTGGCGTAGACGATCATCTGCTGCTTTCTTGTTACATGAAAACAATCTAAAGCTCCCGATTTGATCAGATTTTCTACAGTTCGTTTATTGATCTCTTTGCTTGATAATCGTTCCACGAGATCTTTAAAATCTCTGTATGGTCCATTTAAATTTCGTTCTCTTATGATCGCTTCAATGACTGGCCGTCCCAGACTCTTGATCGCAGTCAGTCCATAGCGGATATTTCCATGGTCTACAGAGAACGCACCCTCTCCATAGTTAATATCTGGTGGCAAAATCTTAATTCCTAATTTCTTGCAGGCATAACTGTATTCTGAAATCTTGTTTGTATTTCCAAGAACAGAGGTTAACAAGGCTGCCATAAATTCTACTGGATAATGGCATCTTAAATAGGCTGTACGATAGGCAACTACTGCATATGCTGCCGCATGAGATTTGTTAAATGCATATTTTGCAAAGTCTAACATCTCATCCCAGATCTGGTTCGCTGTCTTTTCATCAATACCGTTATTGATACATCCTGGAATTCCTTCTTCTTCATTTCCATAAACGAAATTCTGTCGTTCTTTGATCATGACATCGCCTTTTTTCTTGGACATCGCACGACGTACAAGGTCACTTCGTCCAAGTGTATATCCGGCTAGTTTCATAACGATCTGCATAACCTGTTCCTGATAAACGATACATCCATAGGTTGGCTCCAGAATCTCTTCCATCTGTTCACATTCATAATGTATACTTTCCTGATGATTCTTTCCCTCAATGTACCGTGGAATAAAATCCATTGGTCCCGGTCGATACAAAGAAATTCCAGCAATGATATCTTCCATATTCTGTGGTTTTAGTTCTTTCATAAATGACTTCATTCCTGAACTTTCCAACTGAAACACACCTTCTGTATGACCATTTCCGATCATCTCATAAACTTCTTTGTCTGTCGGATCAATTTTCGTGATATCAAAATCCGGCACTTTTCTTCGCACCATTTTCTCTGCATCCTGAATGACTGTTAATGTACGAAGTCCCAAAAAGTCCATCTTCAATAGACCAAGTTCTTCAATCGTTGTCATCGTAAACTGAGTAACAGCTGCGTTATCTGCACCTGTTGCTAATGGCACATATTCATCAATCGCTGTCTTACCGATCACGACCCCAGCTGCATGCATGGAGGCATGTCTTGGAAGTCCTTCTAGTCTCTTCGACATATCGATCAGATAATGTGTTTCTTCGTCCTGCTCATAAGCATTTCTCAAGTCCTTGCTGATCTTTAATGCTTTATCGATCGTAATATTTAATTCATTTGGAACCATCTTTGATATTCCATCTACTTTTGCATATGGAATATCCAAAACTCTTCCGACATCACGGATCACGGCCCTTGCAGCCATAGTTCCAAAAGTGATGATCTGTACCACTTGATCTTTCCCGTATTTTCTTACAACATAATCAATGACTTCCTGTCTTCTCTCATAACAGAAATCCACGTCGATATCGGGCATGGATACACGTTCTGGATTTAAGAAACGTTCAAACAGCAGTTGATACCGGATCGGATCGATATCTGTGATCTCCAAACAGTAAGAAACGATACTTCCGGCTGCGGAACCACGACCAGGTCCCACTGCGATCCCATGTTCTTTTGCATAATGAATGAAATCCCATACAATCAGAAAATAATCCACATATCCCATATTTTCAATAGTTTTCAATTCATAATCCAGCCGCTCTCTCAATTCTTTTGTAATATTCGGATAACGACGTTTTAAGCCTTCTTCGCATAAATGGTTCAGATACGTAACTGCAGTGTATCCTTCTGGCACATCGTATTCTGGCACTTTCTGTTCTCCAAATACGATTTCAACATTACAACGTTTGGCAATCTTGCCTGTATTCTCGATCGCTTCTCTTGCATATGGGAACAATCTCTGCATTTCTTCCGGAGATTTTAAATAATACTGACCTCCTTCATAACGCATACGGTCTTCATCCTGCACTTTCTTCCCCGTCTGGATACAAAGCAGGATATCATGTGCCTCGGCATCTTCTTTAAATGTATAATGAATATCATTTGTAGCAACCAGATCAATTCCTGTCTCTTTTGACATCTTAAGCAGTGCCGTGTTTACTTTTGTCTGATCTGGAATTCCGTGATCTTGCAGTTCCAGGAAGAAATTGTCTTTTCCAAAAAGATCCTGTAATCTCAACGCCGTATTCTTTGCTTTTTCGTAGTTATTTTCACGGATATAAGTTGCAACTTCCCCAGCAAGACATGCACTTAATGCGATCAGACCTTCCTTGTATTCTTCCAGAACTTCATAATCTACTCGTGGCTTGTAATAAAATCCTTCGGTAAACCCCCTGGAAACGATCTTCATCAAGTTATGGTAACCCGTGTCATTTTGGGCAAGAAGTACCAGGTGATAGTATCTTTTATCTCCCTGACTGGCTTCTTTATCGAATCTCGAACCAGTTGTTACATAAATCTCGCATCCAATGATCGGTTTGATCCCTTCTGCTTTCGCTGCCCTGTAAAAATCGATCACTCCGTACATCGCTCCATGATCGGTGATCGCAATGCTGTCCATGCCAAGCTCTTTTGCCTGATGAACCAGCTCTTTGATCTTACTGGAACCATCCAGCAGACTGTATTCTGTATGGACATGTAAATGTGTAAAACTCATGAGCCCTCTTTTCTAATATGTTTTTTGTATTTTCTGGCTATCATTTTATCATACAACTTCATTTTATGCTATAATCTGTAGATAACAGCATAAATTTTTTAAACCATTATCATTGATCACACCTATGCTGAAATCTAACAGTGAAAGAAACGAGGTTTTCTATGGAGAATATAACAATTCAAGACATTTTAGAAGCAACAGACGGAACACTTTTATGTGGTGATCCTTCCATGAAGATTGACCACTTAAGTACGAATTCTATGGAGATCGGTCCTAACACTTTATTTGTACCGATCATCGGAGAACGTGTTGATGCCCATATTTTTATTCCTAATGCATTAAAAGAAGGCGGTGCCTGCTTAACACAAGAACATACAGAAGCTTCAGGAAATGCTCCATACATCAAAGTTCCTGATACTTTGACAGCCATGCAGCAGATTGCTGCCTATTACAGAAATAAAATGTCTCTTCCGATCATCGGCGTTACTGGAAGTGTTGGTAAAACAACAACCCGCGAGATGATCGCACATGTTTTAAAGGGCAAATACAAAGTATTTGAAACGATTGGCAATCAAAACAGTCAGGTTGGTGTTCCATTAACATTAGATCATCTGACATCCGAAGATGAGATCGGTGTTCTTGAGATGGGAATGAGTGAAAAGGGACAGATCACAACTCTTGGTAATATCATCCATCCAAACGTTGGTGTTGTCACAAATGTTGGTGTTTCACACATTGAGATGATGGGTTCCCGAGACAATATCTGTATCGAAAAATTAGATATCCAGAATGGTCTGCCTGAAGATGGTGTCCTATTCTTAAATGGAGATAATGATATGATCCGTAAACATATCGATTATGTCAAAAAACCATATGAATTTTACGGTTTCGCAGATGATTGTACTTACCGTGCAGAAAAAATCCGTGAAAAAGGTGGACAGACTTTATTTGAATTCCACTATGGTGATATGAAAGAACCTATCACTTTAAATGTACTTGGAAAGCATAATGTATCCAATGCATTAGCCGCCATTGCGATCGGACTTCGCTATGATGTTCCAATGAGTGCGATCAAGGCACAGTTATCCACATTTTCTGGTCAGCGACAGAATATTATCCACGTTAACGACTATATTCTGATCGATGATGCGTATAATGCAAGTCCAGATTCTATGAAAGCAAGTTTAAGTATTTTATCTGAATTTAAGACTCGTGGAAGAAAGATCGCTGTCTTATCTGACATGTTAGAACTTGGACCAGATTCACCGGAATACCACAAAGAAGTGGGATGTTTTATCGCCACAACAAAAGTGACAGATCTCTTTATCACTGGTGAACTTTCCAGACATTATATTGAGGAAGCATGGAAGGAAAATCCTTCTCTTCATACCCGTGCATTTTCTTCTAACGGAGAACTGATCGCTTTCCTTGAAACTTACTTAAAGAAGAACGATGTCGTACTGATCAAAGGTTCTAACGGCATGAATCTTAAAGAAGTAAGTAAAGCTTTGATGGCTTGATTGTATCAAAAATAGAACATTATTTTCTCTTGACATTCTTTTTTTACAGGACTATTATGAGTGCAACGAAATACAGAATGCAATGAGCAGGACACATCGATATTTGAATTCTTTTCCAGAGAGTTGCCGGTTGCTGTGAGGCAATAAAGAACTTATATCCATATCCCCTGCGAGCAGTCAGCTGAACATGATAATTCATTAGTAAGTGCGACCGGGATCCTTCCGTTATCAAGGAGCACATTAAATGATGTGACTAAGGGATTACGATTTGAGTAATAAAAAGAAGTGGTACCGCGGAGAATATTCGTCTTCTGGAATGCTGAGCAAGCATTTCAGGAGATTTTTTTTACTCATTTTTATTGTATCCTGTGTTTTGAATACATTTTATTTTATGATAGAGTTTATTTTAAGAGGAGTGATTAAGAATGAATAGCTTAACAATCGTAGCAATCGCAATCGTCGTATTAGTTGCTGGTTATGCTCTATACGGACGTTGGCTCGCTAAAACTTGGGGAATCGATCCAAAAGCGAAAACTCCAGCTTACACACATGAGGATGGTGAAGATTACATCCCAACACCAAAAGCTGTTGTATTTTCCCATCAGTTTTCATCCATCGCAGGTGCAGGTCCTGTAACCGGACCGATCATCGCCGCAATGTTTGGATGGCTGCCAGTTCTTCTCTGGCTGTTGATCGGTGGTATCTTCTTCGGAGCCGTTCAGGATTTTACAGCTCTTTACGCTTCTGTAAAGAACGAAGGAAAATCCATGGGTGTCCTGATCGAGAAATACATTGGTAAAACAGGAAGAAAATTATTTCTTCTGTTCTCCTGGTTATTTACTTTACTTGTAATCGCAGCTTTCACAGATATGGTTGCAGGAACATTTAACGGATTCACAGTAACAGGTGCTAAAAGTTCACCAAACGCTGCCGCTGCTTCTATCTCCATGTTATTTATCTTAGGAGCTGTTGTTTTCGGATTATTCACAAAATATGTAAAACCAAACCAGAAAGTAGAATTTGTTGCAGGACTTGTATTACTGATCGTTATGTTAGCCGTTGGTATTGCCTTCCCATTATATTTTACAAAAAATACATGGATCGCAGTCGTTATGGTTTACTTATTCCTTGCATCTGTTATGCCAATGTGGCTAATGATGCAGCCTCGTGACTATTTAAGTACCTTCTTATTAGTCGGAATGATCATCGGCGCTGTTCTTGGTGTATTTGTTGCTCATCCAGCAATGAACTTACCTGCATTCAGCGGATTTAATGTTGGTGGAAAAAGCTTATTCCCTACATTATTTATCACGATCGCCTGTGGTGCTGTTTCAGGATTCCACAGTTTAGTATCTTCTGGAACATCATCTAAGACAGTCAGCAATGAAAAAGACATGCTTTGTGTTGGATATGGATCTATGATGGTAGAATCTTTATTAGGTGTTATCGCCTTAGTTGTTGTCGGTGCAGCAGCTGTCGGTGGTAAAATGCCTGAAGGAACACCATTCCAGATCTTCTCAGGAAATGTAGCTGGATTCTTAACACTACTTGGAATCCCTAAACATGTAGCTACTTGCTTTATGACAATGTGTGTTTCTGCACTTGCATTAACATCCCTTGACTCTGTAGCAAGAATCGGACGTATGTCATTCCAGGAATTATTCATGGGAGAAGCTGCTGATGGCTCTGATCTTACAGGTGTAAGAAAATTATTTACAAACAAATATTTCTCAACTGTTATCACATTATTCTTCGGATTCTTATTATGCTTAGGTGGATACAACAACATCTGGCCATTATTCGGAGCAGCAAACCAGTTATTAGCATCTTTAGTACTGATCGCATTATCTGTCTTCTTATTAACTACAGGAAGAAAAGGATGGATGTTATACGCACCTATGTGCATCATGTTAGTCGTAACATTTACAGCACTTGTACAGGCTGTTATCGGTATCTTTACAAAGATCTTTGTAACAGGTGGATTCGTATTTATGATCGATGGATTACAGTTGATCGTCGCTTTACTTCTGATGGCACTTGGACTTATGGTTGCAGTTTCCTGCTTTAAGAAACTGTTCCAGAAAAGCCATGAAGGAACAGATAATAGATCTACACATGCAACTGTGTAAATTTTAATTGTATGACGGAAATGTATTAAGTATTCATAAAAATATAAAGAAAGATAGAGGTACGAAAAACGAATTTCATTAACGGATTTTTTGCAAAACGCTGATCCGCCAACACTCCTGCACAACTCACTACGTTCAAACAGTGCCCGTGCTGGCTGCGATTTTGCAAAAAATCCTATGAAATTCTATCATTTCGTACCTCTATCTTTCTTTATATTTTTATGAATACCTGAAGACATTCTCGTATAAAATTAAGAATTTCCAAACAGAAGGATTGTATGTTGAAGGTTATCTGTTTTCAATTTTTGTAGTGGTAAACATATATTTATTATAAATACCAATAACGTTTAACTTACATCTATCACCTTAAATTTTCCAATCTTGTAATTGTCCACACTTTAGACTTCAGGTATATGATAAAAAATAAATAAACGATCGGAAGAGCAGCATTAGAATTTTGCCACGTTTTTTGCGGATTCGCAGCCGGCTTGGTGCGTTGTTTGAGCCTCAAAGAGTTTCTGTTTTGAATACCCTTGAAGGCGAGTTACGCAAGGAAAGCCGGCGGATCAGCGATCTGTAAAAAACGTGAGGAAAATTCTCTAGCTGCTCTTCCGATCGTTTATTTATTTTTTATCATATACTCGAAATCTAAAGTTAGCCAACTCTACAAATTAAAACTTCTCTATGTACCCCTGCACAAAGATAAACAAAACGATCAATGGTAATATATAAGTAATGTAAATGCGTGGCCATTTTGGGAATTTGATTCCTTTTCCTTCGTTGGCTTCTTTCATGAAGTTATCCCAGCCCCATCCGTATTTTGTAACGCAGAATAACAGATAGATCAGAGATCCTATTGGAAGGATATTGTTGCTTACGATGAAGTCCTCTAAATCCTGGATTGTTGTTCCTGCTCCTAGTGGCTGAATAAAACTCCATACGTTAAATCCTAGAGCACATGGTAAGGATAACACAATAATGAGTGCTGCATTAAATACGATCGCTTTCTTAAGACTCCATCCCCATAGGTCTTGTGCAAATGACAGGATGTTCTGAAATACTGCAATGATCGTTGATAGTGCCGCAAAGCTCATAAATAAGAAGAACATCGCTCCCCAGATCCTGCTTCCTGGCATTTCGTTAAATACATTTGGCAGTGTGATAAATACTAAGTTTGGTCCGCTTCCTGGATTTACTCCGAATGCAAAACATGCTGGAAAGATCACCAGTCCTGCCATTAATGCTACTAACGTATCAAGAATTGCCACACTGATTGCTTCTCCTGTCAGTCTTCGACTCTTGTCAATGTAACTTCCAAAGATTGCGATCGCCCCTATTCCAAGACTTAGTGTAAAAAACGCCTGTCCCATTGCTGCGGATACGACCGTCATCACACCTTGTTTCTTCACTGCTGCAAAATCTGGGATCAAATAAAATTTTAATCCTGCAGAGGCTCCATCTAAAGTTACACTCCTTACGATCAATACTAGAATTACAATAAACAAACATGACATCATAACTGTTGTGATCTTCTCTACTCCATTTTGAAGACCAAGAGAACATACTAAAAATCCCAATGCAATGACTACTAACATCCAGAAGATCTGTGCCTTTGGATCCGACAGCATCGTTCCAAAAGTGTTTTCTACCTGTGCTGGATTTTTCCCAACAAAGTCTCCTTTTAACATCTTAAAGAAATAGCTGATCATCCATCCTGCTACTGTCGTGTAAAACATCATCAACAGATAATTTCCAGCCATGCCAACATAACTGTACCAATGCCATTTCGTTCCTTTTGGTTCTAACACCTGAAAGGATCTTGCAATACTCTTCTGGCTAGCTCTTCCGACTGCATATTCCATAACAAGGATTGGCAGCCCTAAAATGATCAGGAAGAACAGATAGATCAGTACAAATGCAGCTCCACCGTATTGTCCTGTGATAAATGGAAATCTCCACACATTTCCCAAGCCGATCGCACAACCAGCCGAGATCAAAAGAAATCCAATTCTAGATGAAAATTTCTCTCTATTTTCCAAATTACTTTCCTCTTTTCTATATATTTTAACTCACAAAAGTTTATTGTACCATAGCTTGGCAATATTTAAAACCAAAAAAACAATTTCACAAAAGACTTCCTATTTAATATGGTTTTATTACACAAAACGCTGAATCTTCGGATTTTGCTTGACTTGGATTGTATATTGTATTTATAATGTAGCCAATTTTAAAAAATGAAGATAAATACTTACAATCACACGAAAGGAATCAAGAATATATATGATAAGAAATATTATGGGTGCTGCCATCGCTATTGCTCTCGCAGCTGGTGTCGGTACAACTGGAGTAAGATCAAACACAACTTATAAAAGACCAACACAGATCGTAGCAGCTACCAAAACAACAACTTTAACTGATTACCATTCCAATACAGAATTCACAAGATCCTCTGATGTGAAGAAGATCATTTCCACTTATGGTTTAAAAGATTCTGATAAGACAAGCAAGATCGTATACATTCCAGTCAATAATTATTCTGTGAACGATGCAGATGGTCAGAATAATGAAGTTTCCGTTGATACAAGACTTGCAAGCTATTCTGTAAAAAAAGAAGGATACAAAGATCAGGTTTCTTATGTAAGATCAATCACTGCTGATACTTCTTTAACTCAGTCGATCAAAGAATCTGCAGCAACAACTTATGATTTCTCAAATATTGCATCTGTATCTGGAAAAAATACGGCATTAGAATCATGTTTAACATCTGCATATGGTTTTTCTGTTTCAAGCAGATCAAATATTAATGAAACTTTTAAACTTTCCTCAAAAAACGGTGCCGATTTAAATATCTATGTTTTGGATCGTACTTATGACTATCAGCTTTGGGAAACTGATCTGTCTCATGATATTTCTTCTGACAGCTATCTTGGTAATGGAACCATAAAACGTCCAATTGGTCTCATTATTACTGTTAGCGAAAATTCTTAAAATGAATTAGTACTCAGTACCATTTCAGATTGCATTTACAACGTTTTTTTTGTATAATCATTCTATGATATTAGTGCGTGCAGATACCCATTTGTATCTGCATTTCCTTATATCTTTCATTTTATATTTATATGGACTTAAGGAGGATTTATTTATGGTAACATGGAACAATCTTGATACTTTAACATCTTATGCTAAACTCAAAGATCTTAAAGATCATGTAGACATCAAAGAAGCTATGACAGGTGAAAACGGTGCGAAACGTGTCGCTGAATATTCTGCACCTATGGCTTCTGGTTTAAGCTTTAACTACGCTGCAAAACAGGTAGATGATGAAGTCCTTGATGTATTAGCTGAATTAGCTGATGAGCATCAGTTAGTTGACAAATTCGAAGAATTATACAACGGAGCGATCATCAACACAGGAGAACAGAGACTTGTTCTTCATCATTTAGCTCGCAGACAGCTTGGAAAAGACGTTATCGTTGATGGTGTCAACAAACGTGATTTCTATGTTGAACAGCAGAAAAAAGCAGCTGACTTTGCAAACAAAGTACATGCTGGTGAAATCACAAATGAAGCTGGTGAAACATTCACTACAGTTGTTCAGATCGGTATCGGTGGTAGTGATCTAGGACCTCGTGCTTTATATATCGCTCTTGAAAACTGGGCTAAGACAAACGGATGCGCTAAAATGGAAGCAAAATTCATCAGTAACGTAGACCCTGATGATGCAGCTGCTGTTTTAAATTCTATCGATGTTTCCCGTTCTTTATTTATCGTTGTATCTAAATCAGGAACAACTTTAGAGACATTAACAAACGAAGCTTTCGTAAAAGATGCTTTAGTAAAAGCTGGATTAAATCCTTCTAAACATATGTTAACTGCAACAAGTGAGACTTCTCCTTTAGCTAAGAGTGATGATTATCTTGCTGCATTCTTCATGGATGACTTTATCGGTGGACGTTATTCTTCTGTATCTTCTGTAGGTGGAGTGATCCTTTCACTTGCATTTGGACCAGACGTCTTTGCAAGAATCCTTGATGGTATGGCTGAAGAAGACAAGCTTGCTACTAACAAAGACATCAAAGCAAACCCTGACTTATTAGATGCCCTGATCGGTGTTTATGAAAGAAATGTACAGGGATATCCTGAAACAGCTGTTTTACCATATTCTCAGGCATTAAGCCGTTTCCCAGCACATTTACAGCAGTGTGACATGGAATCTAATGGTAAATCTGTAAACCGTTTTGGTGAGCCTGTAGACTATGTAACAGGACCTATCATCTTTGGAGAACCTGGTACAAATGGACAGCATTCTTTCTATCAGTTATTACATCAGGGAACTGACATCGTTCCTTTACAGTTCGTTGGATTCAAAGACAGCCAGCTTGCTACAGATGTTGTGATCGAAGGAAGCACAAGCCAGAAGAAGTTATGTGCTAACGTTGCAGCTCAGATCGTTGCTTTCGCATGTGGTAAAGATGATGAAAACAACAACAAGAAATTCGAAGGTGGACGTCCATCAAGTATCATCATCGGAGATCAGTTAACACCTGAATCACTTGGATCTCTGTTAGCTCATTTCGAGAACAAGATCATGTTCCAGGGATTCATCTGGAATGTAAACAGCTTTGACCAGGAAGGTGTTCAGCTTGGTAAAGTACTTGCAAAACGTGTACTTGCACATGAAACTGATGGAGCACTGAAAGCTTATAGTGATTTATTTGAGATTTAGTTTCCTGGATCAGTAGATATTATTTACTGTATCGACACTTGTAAGCTAAAATAGAAAACAAAGAAAGGATCAGGCATTTGCCTGATCCTTTGTTATGTAAGCCGAAAACCGGACTTGAACCGGCGACCCCTTCATTACGAGTGAAGTGCTCTACCAACTGAGCTATTTCGGCGTATATAAAAGCACAGATATATTGGATCTATGCTCCTTTTGTAAGATAACCTTCAATCTTGCTGACTGCTTCTTCCTCATCTGCTCCGTCAGCTACGACTGTTAAATCTTCTAAACGATCTAAGTCTAATCCAAGACTCATCATTCCCATCATACTCTTTACATTGACTTGCTTATTCCCTGTCTCGAATAAAATCTTGCTCTCAAACTGGCTTGCCATCTGTACAAGAAAAGCTATTGGTCTATCTTCTTCTCTTAAGGCTACTTCCACTTTGACATTCTTTGAAATCATTCCTGTCCTCCCAATCTCATCTCTTCCGCGATTCGGCCAATCTTCTTCAAACGGTGGTTTACACCTGACTTGCCGACTGGCGGCTCTAGCATATCTCCAAGTTCTTTCAGTGTAGCTTCCGGGTGTTCCAGACGTAATCTTGCAATATCCTGCAACCCTTGATCTAAAAAACGGAGGCCTTTGTGCTTATCAATATATTCAATGTCTTCCACCTGCTTGACTGCGGCTGAAACCGTCTTATTAATATTCGCTGTCTCGCAATTGACACGACGGTTTACTTTATTACGCATATCTTTCAGGATTCTTACATTCTCCAGCTCCATCAATGCGACGTGTGCTTCCATAATATTCAACACATCTACAATCTTTGATCCTTCTTTCATGTATACCACGTAGTACTTTTTACGCAAGACAATTTTAGCATCTAAATCAAAAAAATTCAAGACCTCTTTTAATTGTTCTGCTGTCTGTACATTAGTAGATACAACTTCAAAATGATAATTCTTCTCTGGATCACTCATGGAACCAGCTGCCTGAAAAGCCCCTCGAATATATGCCCGCTTACAACATGTGTTCTGTAAAACAAGTCCAAATTCTTTGGAATCTAAAAGTTTCACTGCTTTCAATATTAAAACACAATCCTTATGCTTGTCAACACTTATCGTATAATTTCGACTTCTTTTTAAAAATTCGTTTCGTCCAACATCAATCTTCGCATGAATATCAAACACATCTTTGATAAGTTTATAAAAACGTTTCGCAGCAGATACCGTCTCCGTCTGGATCTGAATCTCATAATGTTCTGGCTCTAGACTGATATTCCCTCCAAAACGTAAGAATCCTGCGATCTCCGCAATCTTACAGTGTCTGGCACCGGTTTCATTTCTTGATAATTCCTCTTTAATATTACTTGAAAATGACATTGCCTACCTCATAATATCTCTATGCTCTACTTTGACAGAATATGGCAGTTGTTTTAATCTCTCTGCCAATTTATTCGTGATCGTAACAGATCGATGCTTTCCTCCAGTACATCCGATTCCGATCACAAGATTATACTTGCCTTCTTTAATATAATTTGGGATCAAGAATCTCATCATATCATCTAACTTATCAAGAAATTCCACAGATTCTTCATGCTTCATCACAAAATCCTGAATTGGTTTGTCATTTCCAGTTAATGGTCGCAGATTCAGATCATAGTATGGATTTGGAAGAAATCTGACATCAAATACCAGATCTACATCCGCAGGAATCCCATGTTTAAATCCAAAAGAAACAACTGCAATCTGGAATCGTTCCCCTTCTTCTCCGTCTACAAAAATACGATCGATCTCTTCTTTTAACTCCCTTGTCAGAAGCTGGCTAGTATCAATCACATACGTTGCCTGATCTTGCAGAAATTTCATGATCTCCCGCTCTTTTGCAATTCCATCCTCAACTCTTCCATCTCTTGACAGAGGATGATTTCTTCTTGTCTCTTTATAGCGTTTTAATAAAATACGATTACTTGCATTCAGATAGAGAATCTCATACTTGATCCCCGCTGCCTCGATTTCTTTTAATTTGTGTGCTAACTCGCCAATTCCTCTTCCATTACGGATATCAATCCCAAGAGCAACATTTTCAATCTTGGCAGTTTCATCTAACAACATGTCTGCAAATTTATCAAGTAAAGCCACTGGAAGATTATCAACACAAAAATATCCAGCATCTTCTAATGTCTTTAATGCACTGCTTTTTCCTGCTCCTGACATTCCTGTTACAATTACAAATCTCATCTGTACTGCTCCTTTTTAGAACCTTCCAACACGTTTGACTTCTGGCTCCATCGTAACTCCAAACTGTTCTTTTACTTTATCTTTCACGTCACTGATCAACTGCATAACATCGGATGCTGTAGCATTTCCACGGTTGATCACAAAACCACTGTGTTTTTCAGATACCTGTGCATCTCCCACCTGATATCCCTTTAATCCTGCATCCTGAATCAATTTTCCGGCAAAATATCCTTCTGGACGTTTAAATGTACTTCCGGCACTTGGATATTCTAATGGCTGCTTTGTTTTTCTCGCTAATGCGTACTCATCCATTTTGGCTTTGATTTCTTCTTTATTTCCTTTCTTAAGTGCGATCACACCTTCTAAGACAACGTATTCATTCTTTAAAACGTTACTTGTACGGTAACCAAGCTCTAATTCTTCTGCTTTCAGAGTTTTGATCTCTCCTTCTTTTGTAAGAACTGTCACTTCTTTTAGTACCTGCACCATCTCACCACCGTATGCACCAGCATTCATAACGACGGCTCCGCCAAATGTTCCAGGAATTCCACCTGCAAACTCAAATCCAGTCAATTCTTCATTGAGTGCTGCTCTGGATGTAGAACTTAATAAAGTTCCTGCTTTGACGATAAGTTCATTACCACGGACTTCGATTCCACTGTAGTTTTTGTAAATCTGAAGAACAATTCCATCCATTCCATCATCTGCGACCAAAAGATTACTCCCATTTCCTAAAACAAATAATGGAATTCCCTCTTCTTTTGCAAAACGACTGACCGCTTTGATCTCTTCCATATTCTCTGGTGCCACAAAAATATCGGCGGGTCCCCCAATACGGAATGTTGTATGATTTTTCATCGGTTCCTGTCTTAAAATATATTTTTCTGGTATGATCTGTTTTAACTGATCAATCTTTGTATCCATAATTTCTCCATTCTTAATATTAATGCAAGATGGAATCCTGTATATCACAGGATTCCAAATTTCTTCATCTTATGAAAGCATCAGACTAGCTGCACCATAAATTCCAGCATCATTTCCAAGAGTCGCAAGTACAAATCCTGTCTCCTGTGCTTTTCCAAATGTATACTTCTTAAAATGTGCATTGACCGCATCTAAAAGGATCTGTCCAGCTCTTGATACGCCTCCACCGATAACAAACACTTCTGGGTCGACCATCAATGCGATATTCCCTGCTGCAAGTGCTAATTTCTGTCCAAGATCATCTACCCGTTCTTTGGCAAATGTATCTCCTTCTTTAGCAGCATCAAAAATGTCTTTTGCAGTTACTTCATCAAGGTCTCTTAGTGTAGTCGCTTCTTTAAAATCCTTTAATGCTTTCTTTGTCTCATATACAATTCCCGTTGCAGATGCATAAAGTTCCAGACATCCTGTCTTTCCACAATTACATACACGATCATCAAAAGGATCCACAGTCATATGACCGATCTCTCCACCATATCCACGGCTTCCATCGATGATCTTTCCATCAACGATGATCCCTCCTCCGACTCCTGTTCCAAGAGTTATCATCACTGCGCTGTTATAATCTGCTGCTGCTCCCATCCAGATTTCTCCTAAGGCTGCTGCATTGGCATCATTTGTTGCCTTTACCTTACACCCTGTAAGCTTTGACAATTCTCCTGCCACATCCACGCTTCCCCATCCAAGGTTCACACATTCATTAACTTTTGAAAACTCAAGAACAGCTCCTGGAACTCCAACTCCGAGTCCGATCACATCTTCCTTATCAAAACCATTTGCTTTGCTGTGATCATTCACTGCCTGTGCAATATCTGGCAGGATGTTCTTTCCATTTTCCTCAGTTCTTGTCTTGATCTCCCATTTCTCTTTTAATGTTCCATCTTCTCCAAACAGACCCATTTTTACTGTTGTTCCACCAATATCAATTCCATATAAATATTTCATATCATTTAATCCTCCATCTGACCTGTAACACGTTTATAAAGTTCTTCGGCTGCATTATATCCCATCTTCTTCTGTCTGTGATTGATTGCTGCTGCTTCTACGATGATCGCCAAGTTACGCCCTGGACGAATTGGCAGTGTATGTGCTGCAACTTTATTGCCAAGATATTCTACGTATTTCTCTTCTAATCCTAAGCGGTCATAATCCGCATCTTTGTTCCAGTCTTCCAACTGAATGACCAGATTGATCTCCTGCTCCATCTTAACGCTTTCAACACCATACAGATTCTTAACGTCAATAATACCGATTCCTCGCAGTTCGATAAAGAACCTTGTAACTTCCGGAGATGTTCCGATCAATGACTTCTTGCTGACCCTCTTGATCTCTACAACGTCATCAGATACCAGACGGTGTCCTCTTCGGATCAACTCTAAAGCTGCTTCACTCTTACCGATCCCACTCTCTCCTGTGATCAGGATTCCTTCACCAAATACATCGACTAAAACTCCATGGATCGTAATGCTTGGAGCCAATACAGTTCCCAGCCAGCGGATTACTTCTGCCATAAATTCAGATGTCGTATCCTGAGATATCAAAACCGGTACCCCATACTCTTTGGCAACTTTTATCATCATCTCACTTGGATGCAGATTCCTGCAAAATACAATAACTGGAATTCCAGCTCCGATAAATCTTTTATAAATATTTTTCGCATTTTCAACATCTTTTTCTACCTCTTCAATAAAAAGGTGTTCTGCTTTTCCGATGATCTGAACTCGATTCTGTGCAAAATTTTCAAAAAAACCTGCCAACTGTAATGCTGGACGGTTGATCTCTGCCTGTTCAATGTAAACTTCTTTTGAATTGATCTCTGGTGTTACTTCTTTTAAATTTAATTCCTTGACCATATCATATACTGATACTCTATGCTCTTTATCCATAATCTTTCTCTCTTTCTGCACCCTTGATTGTCTGTCTCTTTCTCTATTTTAACATATTTCCTTACTGCTTGGAATCGTGAAAAAACCCATAAATAGACTCTGCAGTACTTTGATTCATGCCAGGAACATTTAAAAGTTCCGTAACTGTTGCTGTCTTGATCTGTCCAAGATCTTTAAAATACTTCATTAATTCTTTTCGTCTCTTTGGTCCAACACCTTTGATGTCATCAAGAACAGAATGTACTTGCCCTTTTGCACGCAATGATCTGTGATATTCGATCGCAAAACGATGGGCTTCATCCTGTATCCTTGTCACAAGTAAAAATGCTTCGCTGTTTGGCGCAAATATGATTTCCTCGTTGTTATAATACAAGCCTCTCGTTCTATGATCATCATCTTTGACCATTCCACATACTGGAATATCAAGTCCCAAATGATCCAGCACACGAAGTGCAACATTGACCTGTCCTTTTCCTCCATCCATCATCAGAATATCCGGAAACTTTGTAAAACTGCCAAGTGCAGCATCTTTTCCCTGTTCTTTCAGTTCTTCCAGCTCTTTCTTTCCATGAAGAAATCTTCTGGTCAAAACTTCTTCCATACTGGCATAGTCATCCGGACCTTCAATGGTTCTTAAACGAAACTTGCGATAATCTCTTCTTCTTGCTTTTCCTCTTTCAAATACGACCATGGATGCTACGGTCTGAAATCCACTGATATTAGAAATATCAAATGCTTCCATTCGATTCAAACCTTCCATCCCGAGCAATTCTTCAATCTCATGAACTGCCCCGATCGTCCTTCTTTCTTCCCGTTTGATCTTCTCACGATCCATTCTTAATACATTCTGAGCATTTTCCTTTGCCATCTCTACCATCTTGTGTTTTTGCCCACGCACTGGTATCTTAAAATGTACTTTTGCTCCTCGTTTCTTTGACAACCATTCTTCAATGATCTCCTTTTCTGAAATATCATGTTCCAGAAAGATTTCCCCTGGAAGATAAGGCGTCCCCGCGTAAAACTGTTTGACAAAAGCTCCTAAAACTTCTTCCTTGGAACTTTCCTCATCTGCTTCCATATGAAAATGTTCTCTTCCAAGAAGCTTTCCTTGGCGGATAAAGAAAATAGATACGACAACATCCTTATCATCCTGTGCCATTGCAATAATGTCACGGTCCTCAAACGCATACGTATTGATCTTCTGACGGTCCATGATCCGCTCAATACTCTTGAGCAAATCTCTGTATTCCATTGCCTGTTCAAATTCCAATTCATCCGATGCTTTTTGCATTTTCTCCTGAAGCATTTTTGCAACCTGTTTATAATTTCCATTTAGAAACTTGATTGTTTCTTCGATCTGTTTTGCATATTCTTCCTTGGATATATATCCTTGGCATGGTGCATCACACTGCTTGATCTGATAGTACAGACAAGGCCTGTCCTTCCCTGTATCTTTTGGAAGTCTTCGGTTACAGGTACGGATCTTAAAGATCTTGCGAAGCAGCTCGATCGTATCATTTACTGCTCCTGCACTCGTATAAGGTCCGAAATACTTTCCTCCATCTGCTTTCATCTTCCTTGCCAGCATGATTCTTGGAAATTCTTCATTGACCGTTACTTTAATGTAAGGATAGCCTTTGTCATCTTTCAGTTTTGTATTATATTTTGGATGATGCTCTTTGATCAGATTGTTCTCAAGCACTAAAGCTTCCAGTTCTGAATCCGTGATGATATATTCAAAATAAGCAACATTCTTTACCATATGCTGAATCTTCACAGACAGATTCCGGCTGTCTTGAAAATACTGACGCACACGATTACATAACTTGATCGCTTTTCCAACGTAAATGATCTCATCTTTGCTGTTATGCATCAGATAAACTCCTGGTTTCGCTGGGAGTTTCTTAAGTTCTTCCTGAATATCAAACATGAACTTCCCTCCATCTTTATTTTGTATCTTTTGGGGTTGCAAAATACACTTAAGATTTATCACAGCATAAATTGGAATGTAAAAAAAGTGGCATATCGCTGGGTGATGTTGGTTGTTGTGGATGGGACAGAAAGAAGGTACCACCATCAAATTTTACACTTCTTAACCTTACTCCAGTTCTTAGAATAAACCTTCTTATTTCCAGCACCTTTCGTATAAGCCTTCATCCTAAAATAATAAGTCTTCTTAGATTTCAGTTTCTTCACCATCAAATTCATTTTCGTTGCATATTTTGTCTTTGTCTGACTACGTTTAAATTTCTTTGATGTAGAATACTGGATCATATACCCTTTTGCTTTGCTGACTTTTTTCCATTTCAGCTGGGCTTTTCTTTTACCTTTCTTTATGGTTTTGATCGTTGCTCTTCCGGGTGCTTTTGTTGTTGTTTGTGTTGGTTTGTTTGTTGATGTCTGTGTTTTTTGTTCTGTTGTTTTCTCTGTTGATGATGTTGTTTCTTTTTTGGCTGTTGTTTTTTCAGTTGTAGTTACTTCTGTGGCTGTTGTAACTTCTGTCGTTGTAACTCCTGTTGCCTCTGTGGTTGCTGGTTTTTCTGGTTCTTTTTTTGTTGTGTCTTCGTACAGATTAATCATCGCTGCGGATGCAAAACTTCTTCCGTCTCCCCAGTTGCTTGTTGTTACAAATTTTATGTACTGTGTTTTTACAGAATCTTGTAATATGATCTTTTTCGATTGGGCATTGTTCAGCCATCCGCTGATGCTGGCTGCTTCTGTCCATTCTTCTCCATCATCACTTACATATAAAATTGCATCTTTGATTCTTCCATTTGTTCCAACCTGTCTTGGCACATATTCAAGAACTGACAGATATACGGGTTCATCTAATTTTATTGTAATTGATTTTTCTTTGTCAGAACCATCATAAACTGTATGCCATAAAGTGTTGATATTGCCATCGATTGCATTTTTGGCGTAATCTCCTTTATCGCTTTGTTCGGAAGATACTTTTTCAATCGATAAATGTTTGATGGAAATATATTTTTGAGCATCATCTGTGTTATCTTTTGTAAACTGATATGTATTTGTTGTACCTGCCAGATAGACTCCTGTTGCTGCTGTTCTTACAATCAATGTCTTGTCTCCGCTTAAGTCTGGCTGTTCTTCTTTGTAAGAAGTCCATTGATCTTCTTCCTTGTATTTCCATTCTAAACCTGCCGTATTTCCAATTAACTGATTTTCCAGGTCATTGACATAAAGACCTGTTGGAAGTCCTTTGGATTCTTGGATGTCAATCGTAAATACATTATCATCTGAGTAGTCTGCACCGATAATATGAGCTTTAATTTCCTTCTCTGATGTGATGGATGCAATTTCTTTTTCGGTTAATTTTACACTGTGTTTCTCTGTCTGTGTCCATGTTTTTCCACCATCTAAGCTGTAATCCCATACAACGTCTGTATCGTCATATCGGCTGGATAAAATGATTTCTCCTGCGTGATCTCCATCAAATGAAAAGCTTGCAATTTCTACATCAACATTTCCAAGAAGCTGGTTTGCCACTTCACGGACTGCACTTGCCTGAATAGATTCTTTGTCTGTTGCCTTTGCTGCTGTCTTTAATGTGTTTGTCTGAAGCAAAGTAAAGCTTGTGCTGTAAGTTGTTGAAGTAAGATGCGACTTGATCAGATTCAGAAGATCATACATCGGATGTGGATAGTATGTATATGTTTCTGCGATTTCTTTTGCCAGTGCATAGTATTCTTCTTCTGTTTTCTGATCGTCCTTCTCATAGAGATTTACTAATCCAAGCCATGCATCAAAATTCAGTTTTTCGGTTTTCAATGCTTTTCGGTAAATGGATTCTAACTTTTCATCATCGTCCTTGTAAATGTCTGCAAGCATCAGAATTTCTTCTGCTTTTTCGTAGGAATCGTATTCATTTTGTGCCGCCTGCGCAAGAAGAATATAGTTTGCGTTCCATCCGCTTGTGTAACTTCCACTTCCCCAATCGTTCATCGTTCTTGTGTTTAAATGCTCTGTTTTGCCGGATTTACCCCAGCCAGATACATTATTTCCAAGATTCCAGATACCATTTCCGTTGGAATCCTGTGTGTAATAAATAAATGCACAATGAGCCGGCTGGCTGATACATGTATTTGGAAGTCCTTTATATGTACCCCAGATACAACTTCCTGTCTTGGAAAGTCCACCACAAACTGCTCCTTCCTCAAACATGATCCAAAGCTTTGGATTGCCTTTCTTGTATGGTATATTGTATTTTGATAAATGATATTTTTCATCCCATTTGTCGTAATTTTCTTCGCTGTAATATTGATCTTTTGTATATTCATATCCAGATGTATATTTGATATAACTATATGGACTTGTTGCACCATTTTTGTCATTTCTTACATAATGATTGAGCCATACGATTTCTTCATCATCAATGATCGTATTCATAACAAAACGCATCTCTTCCACGGTAAGTGACTCAAAAATCTCGTTCTCAATCAGTTCCTGATCTTGCCCTTTATGTAAATGAAGATCCTTATAAATCTGATATCTTGTCACAGGATCTGAAACCTGTGTCCCATCAAAGAAGAAATAATTTTTTCCTGATGCTGTTAGTGAAAGAGATAATATCATTTTGCGGTAAAGATCACTGTATTTTGTTCCGTGACTTGTTATATTGTCATTTGCTAAATCTGTTTTATAAGTTGTATACAATCTTGATAACACCTTGACGGAATTTAAATAACTTCCCTCAGGTTTTCCACCTGCTAAATAAAGACGCAGTGTTTCTTTGTCATTCATCAGCCATGAAATGGTATCTTTGTACTCATCACTGTATTTTGCAAGTGCCTGTAAAATTTCGTATCCGACACTTTTTACAAACTGTCTCTGTAAAAGTGTTAATTCATAGTCTCCTGTGATTTCCTGAAGATCATTTTGTTTTAATTGCTGATCATAAGTGTCAACTGTTTTGATCTCTGCGATATCGGAAGTGTCTTCTTTATAATCTTCTTTGATTAGTTTTGCGTTAGCGTAGACCGCTTCATCGTACCAGGCAGACCACCAGTTGTCACTGTTATCATCCGCTGTTAATTTTAAATATTTTGCATTTTTAATATCTACTTTTACAGATTTTGCTTCACTCCACCCATAAAACGTACTAGAATTATATTTTTCCATCCATTCTTCCCCATCATCGGATGTATAAATATAAAATCTTACTCCGGTATTAAAATATGTACTCTGCTCGCTGATATCAACTCCAAGATCCGCTGTAAAATAGTCATAATCATAATCTTTGAGATCATAAACAATCTCTGAAGTTGCCCATGCACAAAGTCCTTTGATATAGGGTTGACTTTTTTCATTCACTTTCAATGTAATCATTTGATTGGAATCATTCTCGTCAAGATGAATACTGTGACCACTTGCCGCAAATGATTTGTCTTTGTCGTATGAAATGTCTGATAGATAGGTGTAGTTCTTGCTTGCCGGCTGACTTTCCGAAGCGTAGATCTTATGTGTGAACAGCAAACATAGTGCCAGTGCCGACAACACAATTTTTAATTTTTTCCCCATATTTTTTACTCCTGTTTTATTTATATTTCCTGTTTTTGTTTCCTGATTTCATTATAACTTTTTGGGGATATAAGCACAATGTTTTTATGACAGTCCCTTAATCCCTTTTATTAATCTTTTAGAATCTTGCATTCCTTCTTATAAAAACAAATACCATACTGCATTACTTGCCGATATCCTTGCATTTCTATGTGTTTGTCATATTGCATTGTCTTAATCTGTTCCAATGCTTCTTTACATTTTTGATCCTTCCTGATCTGACTACACCTTTCCAATTTGCTTTATGTATTTATTTTATAAGTTGTATGACAGATGAATTTCATTTCTTCTCAACGTCTCCTGCACATCAATAACTCTCTGATTCCGACTCCCCTTCCAATGAAGTTTCCCATCGAATTCTTCCTGTACAAAAGGTCCGTCAACAATAACATCGCAATGCTTCACAACATCTAATGTCTTAATCTCTTCCCAGCAAAATCCAGTATACAGCCAGATTGTTTTCTCTGGAAATGTCTCTTTGATCTCTTTCGCTAACACTGCCACTTCTGCGTGGTTTGCTGGGTGGAGTGGATCTCCTCCGCTGAATGTGACACCTGAGATATAGTCTGGTTTGATCGCTTCAAATAATTCTTCTTTTGCTGCCTCATCAAATGGAATTCCCCCTTCGATATCCCATGTGACTGGGTTGTGGCAGCCTTTGCATTTGTGGGTGCATCCTGCAACCCATAGGACGGCTCGCAGGCCGTCTCCATTTAGCATATCATCTTTCGTAATATTATGGTAACGCATTTTACATGGATTTCCTTTCCGCAATTTCTGCCATTTTGGCATCGTTAAGTCTTGTATCTCCTTTAACTCTGGAATAAGAGAGATATCCGTTCATACGGTCGATCTTTGTGAGATTTTTACTTCCGCATACTGGGCACACATCCATCTCTAATTCTTCGTGTCCACAGTCATCACAGTATGCTAAAGACAGGTTAACTCCTTCATAGAATCCTTTATCCATCGCTCTTCTTACTAATGTTTTCACTGCTTCTTTGTTATAGTTGATCGGATATTTTACATACTGGATCTTTCCACCATTGCATAATTCCCAGAAACGTCCTTCAAGATCTTGTTTCTCGATCGGTGTGATGTCTTCTGTGACATGGCAGTGGAAGGAATTGCTCACGTATTCTCTGTCAGATACATTTTCAATAACACCGTATTTCTTACGGAACTGTTTTACCTGAAGACCGCATAAGTTTTCTGCTGGTGTTCCATAGATCGCATATAGATTTCCGTCTTCCTTCTTAAATTCTTCTACTTGTTCATTAATATAACGCAATGTTTCTAATGCAAACTCGCCATCTTCTGCTAAAGACTTATGGTTGTATAACTGCTGTAATTCATTCAACGCTGTGATCCCAAAGGAAGCTGTTGCACTCTTTAAGATTGGTTTGATCTTATCATGAATCCCTAAATGTCCACCTAAGAATCCCCCTTCACAATATGCCAACGGATTCGTAGAAGCTTTCATTTCTCCTAAATATTCATAAGTCCTGATATGTAATTCACGGATCAGGTTCAGATAATAATCTAATACTTCATGGAAATCTTTACCTTCCTGTTTTGATTTTGCATAGATCATTGGCAAATGAAGGCTGACTGCACCGATGTTAAATCTTCCGACAAAAATCGGCTCATCTTTTTCACCTGCCGGCTTCATACCGCCTTCTTTATACCATGGAGATAAGAAAGCACGGCATCCCATCGGACTAATGATCTTTCCGTATTTCTTGTACATGCTTGCGATATATCCCTCTCCTGTTAAAGATAACCAGTCTGGATACATAGTCTGTCTGGAGCAGCGGATTCCTGCTTCAAATACATCTTCCAGCTCACATCCCGGTCCATGAAGATTCTTATCATATAAGAATACAAGTTTTGGGAATAACACAGGCTTCTTGTGTCCTTCTTTTCCCTGTCCTCTTCTTCTAACATCTAACATGGAGATCGTTGCCATCTTGGCAAATCTCCCAGTTCCTGTTCCTGCTGTCATTGTGATAAATGGATAATCTCCACGGCTTGATGATACACTGTTAAATTTGTACTCTAATCCCTGGAATCCTTGTTCAAATTCACGTTTGACATCTTTCAACGCTTCTTCTTCTGCGCGTTCTCTGGATAATCCTAGTCCTTCGTATCGTTCGATTCCTGCTTCATAGGATTTCTCGGCATATGGCTCTAAGATCAGTTCGATATTCGGTACCGTAAATCCACCATACTGCTGGCTTGCGGCACTTAATACGATATCTCCGATCACATCAAAGGCAACATCTAATGTCTTTGGTTCGTTGTACCAGAGATTTCCCATCTCAAATCCGCCTTTTAACACTTCCTGTACATTAAACAGACAGCAGTTCATCGTATCACGGCGGGCAGACATATCGTGAATATAAATATATCCGTCACGGCATGCCTGTATTTCTTCCGTTGTCATGAAAAATTTCTGATAGAGTTCTTTATTTAATTCATTAAAGATCAGGCTTCGTTTGGTAGAAACCAGTGCACTGTCTGTGTTGCTGTTTTCCTTATCCCCAATGTACATGATAGACTGGCTCTTCTTGTATACTTCGTCTAACATCTGTACAAAATCCTGCTTATAGTTACGGTAATCTCTGTAGCTCTTTGCTACCAGTGGATTGGTCTGTTCTAATGCACCTTCGACCACATTATGCATATCTGAGATCGTAACTTCCTTCTTGCGCATCTGCTCCACTTTTTCCGTGACAAAGTTGCAGATAAAATCAAGTTCTTCCTCTGTAAATGTTACCAGTGCACGATATGCTGATTTATTCACTGCCACTACGACTTTTTGTACATTAAATTCTTCTTTTGTTCCGTCTTTTTTAATTACCTTGATCATAATTCTCCCTTCTCTATCAGATTCTCTTATCTTTCACTCATTATATTGTATACTAGATGTAGTATTTTATTTTTCTTTTACACACTAGATAGTGTAGCTTTTCAAGTTTAACACCGCTATCTGGTAAAGTCAATGTTAACTTTTTATCTCTTTCCCTTTATCTGTAAATCCTTCCAAGAGTAAGATTCTTACTATCCTTTATTTCCAGTTTTTTTGACAGATATTCTCCGAATGAAATCGACAATTTGTCTTCTTTTTTAAAAATATCAGAAAGATTGCGATCTGTTTTTAATACATAAACAGACTTCGCGATCTGAGGTTCATTTATTAATTCTTTTATGATCTTTTCATCTTTTTTTCCATTTGCAAAAAGCACGACTTTTAGATGTCCAAAATTTAACTGCTGACTTTTATATTGTTTCCATTTCTTATTTGCATCTTTTAAGGACGTTGCCAAAAATGTCACCGACCTTGATGGTATTTTTGTTCCAGAATCACTCTGTGCCTTGTCGAAATCCGCATACGAATAACGAACCAATACTTTCTTTTCATTGAGCCGTTCAAATCCCATCGCCAACACAAACCTATGATCTTCCACATCTTGTTGTTTGCTGCATCCTTGTATGCAAAATGCAATTAGCAGCACCAAAAGATACCCTCTATATTTTTTCATCTTTCTGTTCCTTTCTCCACATCAGAAATAAAATAAGTGGAAAAAACAATCCGATCACCAGATTCCCATAGATAAAAACAAAAAAATACCGTCTGATCCATGTTGCAAATGTTGTCATGATCCATGGACTTATGACGTAAATTCCACCATATGACAAACTCAATCCCACGATCCTTCCTTTTGAAAATGCATGTTTGATACTTTCATTTCCATAAAATAAGTAACCGCTGAATACGCAAAAGACACCTACGATCCAAAATGCGATCAAAAAAAGATCCAGTCTTGCCATGATCCCTCCTGGCATTGCCACTCCCTGTGCCATAGACATCACAGGTTCTGGATCGACCATCGTAAGCTTCTTTCCAAGGGAACCTACAGTACTTGCAAACACCCCAAGAAAAAGGATCATCAAACCTGCAAATGATCGCATCCTGATCGGTCCATCTTTCATATCTCCACGGTAAAACCACACGAACTCGATCGGATGCATCAGCGCAAATACAAGAATACTTCCATTGAGCATCTCTCTGCCACGCCAATTTCTGACTGCTAACTCATCCCATGAAAGATTTGCCATACTCAAGATCAGTACGAAGATCAGCGGTAGCAATACAAACCAAAAAATTCCTTCCATTACTCTGCCTCTTTTTGTTAAACCTCCCTGATTCATCAGATAAGCCAGAAGAAGCAATGGAAATCCAATAAAAAATGTTGATTTGTCTGGGAGAAGATATTTTTTTGTAAGATACAAAATACATAAATAAAAAAAAGCTCCATTCAGCAAAAATCTCACATAATAAATGATGGCTGCAAAACGATATCTTTTTAATACATTTTCAATAGAAACCCCTCTTGCTGCATGATCTACGATCCACAAATAAATTCCTGCCATCACACTTGCCATGACCACCACAACAATTCCTGAATGATATGATTTTTGTAGTGCGATCTGTGGAAGAAACATTGCAGCTGCCGAAAATATTTCAAGGATCATGATCCGATTCCCCTGTCTTGCCGTGATCATCTGCGAATTATTTTTCATCCTCGTCCTCCTTCTGCCTTACCCTCGCCCCTTCTTTTGTGAATTCTGGACGGTATTTCATCCGCTTTAGTGGATAACGAACCATAAAATCCTGAAATGCTGTAGATAATCTTCCTCTTTCTTCAACCATTGGATGTGCATATGGAACTCCATAATTTTCCAGATAAAATAAATGGATAAATATCGCAAGGAATCCTAAAAAGAATCCATACAATCCCCAAAAGGCACACAGAATGATCAGAAAAAACTTCATCAGACGAAACGCACTGGTGAACAACTCATTCGGAATCGAAAATGTAGCAATTGCAGTCAATGCCACCACGATCACCACGATCGTACTGACAAGATGTGCATCAACTGCTGCCTGTCCAACAATCAGACCGCCAACAACCCCCATCGTTCCACCAAGCTGCCCCGGAAGCCGGATTCCTGCTTCTCTTAATAATTCAAACGATAATTCCATCAGCAGTACCTCCACGATCACCGGAAATGGAACTCCTTCTCTCGCCGAGATCAACGCCAGCAAAAATGGCGTTGGCAACACCTCCGGATGAAATCCTGCAATCGCCACATAAAATCCAGGAAGCCCTATGGAAATGATCGCTGCCACATACCGTAAGATTCTTACGAATGTCGTAATTTCCCAACGATTATAATAATCATCACTTGCCTGAAAGAACACATTGAATGTTACGGGCAGCAATAAAACCATTGGCGAATTATCAAGAACAACTGCAATCCGGCCCTCCATGATACTACTCGCAACCTTATCCGGCCGCTGCGTCAGCTGATACAGTGGAAATGGAGTTTTACTGTCTTTTTCCAGATATTGCTCCAGCATTCCATTATCAAAAATTCCATCGACACAGATCTTATCCATCTGTTTCTGAATTTTATTTAAAATGTCCTTCTGTACCAGATCCTCAATATACATCAATGCATAATCCGTTTTACTTCTCGTTCCAATCTGCTTCTGGATCACTTTTAACCTCGTATCCCGTATCCTTCTACGGATCAATGCCGTATTCATCCTCAGACTCTCCGTAAAACTATCCTTGGGACCAACGATTGCCACTTCCTGATCCGCATTCTGTACCCCTCTTGTCGGGAATGATTTGCTGGAAAATAAAATGGCTCTTGCTTCTCCATCCAGAAATAAGACTGTGTTGCCAGATAAAACTGCCGTCATGGCATCTTCCATTGTATCGATCCATTTCCAGTCTGCAGATTCAATGACATATTGGTTAATTGCAGTTCTTTCCTGCGGAAAAGAATCCTGAAGCAACGGTCTGATGACAGATTCCTGAAGCATTTCTGTATTTACTAAGCCGTCCATGTATACAATATATATGCTGATTTCGTGGTCGATTCCGATTTTGAATTGTTTTTGTACCAGGTCATTGCAGTCTTGCATGACTTTGGTTGTGTATTTTATGTTTTGTTGGATGTGTGGGGAGATGGTGCCTTTTAGGTTGTGAGTTCTTGTGTGGAAGTGGTCCATGGGGTTTTTTCCTCTTTTCTTTTTTGGATAGTATGTGGGATTTTGGCAGGTTATATACTTACGATATTGGTTTGCAATATTTTATATGGAATAAAATGTAAAAAATAGTTATTGTAAATATATGGTTTTTCTGGTAATATAAGAAACATAAGTCGATTTATAAAAACATAGTACATTTCAACAAAAAATCAAACAAGCAATTCTTAAAATTCAAACACTGTAACTACAGTCATGTATAATATTGCAGTTCTACAATTAAGAATTTCAGTTCAGAATTGAAGAATTTATGCACACAGGAGGATAACCTATGGCAGAAAAGCTAAAGAATAAAGTTACCGATGAAGAACTAAAAATTAGAGCAACCAGTGATGAAAAAATAACTGTAAAACTAACAAATAACTATGCCTTTCAGAAAATATTCAAAAATGCCAAAATCGTAAAAGGATTCTTAATGGCATTACTAAATCTGAAAGAATATGAAATCAAGAAAATCGAAATCTCAGATCCATTTACACTTGGAGAAAATAACGAAGAAAAAGAGGGGATTCTTGATATCAAACTAGTTTTAAACCAAAACAGAAAAATCAATATTGAAATGCAAAATACATATCAGGATGATTGGACAGAACGAAGCCTTTTCTACAATTGCCGAATGTTTACCGATGGTTTTCAAAAAGGTCATCCCTACGGAGAACTCCCACCTTGTATCCATGTAGGTATCTTAAATTTCAACCAGATGATAAGCCCAAATTATTACCATAAATTCTGTCTCATGGATGAGAAAACGAAGGAGATATATAGTAGAAAATTTCAATTTCATATGTTAGAATTAAAGAAATTAAAGTATGCAAAAGAGAAACAAAAAAGAAAGCCATTATATCAATGGGCAAAACTGATAGCTGCACAAACATGGGAAGAACTAGAGCAGGAATCAAAAGGTAATAAATACATGGAAAGGGCGCTGGAAGAAATGATAAAAATCAGTCAGGATGAAATGGAAAGATACCTATATCTACGAGAAGAAATGGCAGAAAGCGATAGAGTCAGTCAGATACAAAGTGCAAAAAGGATTGGACGTAAGGAAGGAAAAAAAGAGGGCGAAATACTAAAATTAATCACACAGGTACAAAAGAAAATAGCAAGGGGAGATTCTCTAGAAAAGATAGCTGATGATTTAATCGAAGACGAAACTGTAATTAAGCCCATTTATCAATTAGTACAAGGAAATCCGAATAAAACAGAAGATGACATTTATCAGATGTTGAATTTACTTTAAAGCCTACAGAGCATTATGGGAAAAATTATAAATCTCCGTTCATAAATACAAAATTAATAGCCAATAACGTATAACATACACACCGTGGTGGTTTGAATAGCCGTCCGTGTATATGAGAAAAACAAAATAATAATATAAAGGATCCAGAACCATTGAAATTTTGCCGTTATTTTGACAGGTTCGCAGCAAGCTTGGTGTGCTGCCTGAGCGAAGCGAGACAAGGAAAGCTTGCGGATAAGCGACCTGTCAAAATGATGTGCATAAATTTCCTGGTCTGGATCCTTTATTATTTTGTTTTTCTCATATACACTCCCCACGACTACCATTTCAAACTACAAATTACAATTTACATCTTCCAATTAGCCGCCTCCACCTGCAATTCCACCATATGTCGATAAATCCCATCACAAGCTTTCAATTCATCCGGCGTTCCGTTTTCAGCAACAACCCCGTCTTTCAACACAACAATCTTATCAGCGCCATCCACAGTTCTCATTCGATGTGCAATAATTAATACAGTCTTATCCTTGATTAATTTTGATAATGCTGCCTGCGAAATGGTATAACTGCTTTGTCAGGCTTTCTTCTTTTTCTTTCTTTTCTTCCATTATATTCACCTCCGTAAATTATTTATTGTCGGACAATTCCATCTGTCTGCTGTCCTTATTTAAATTGTGCTTGCGCTTATATTCAAGCGGTGCAGCCCCGTAATAATTCTTAAATGCTTTTGCAAATCTTGATTGTGTCGCAAATCCTACTGCATCACTGATCTCTGATATTTTCATTGAATTTTTCAGAATCAATTCTGCTGCCTTTTTCATTCGGATCTCATTCAATAATTCGCTGTATCCTCTTCCATATACTCCCTGGAAATAATTCTTAAGACTTGTCTCACTGATTCCAAAATGTTTCGCAAGTGTCGCTGCAGAATATCGTTTGCTTAAATCTTCTGTCAGAATATCCATGGTCTTTCTCGCAATCTGAATCTGTGAACCTGAGTAGTACACCCTGTTTGTCTCCACTGCATCCCTTTTGCTGCAAAGAACCTGAAGCCACCGGCTGACATCCACCGCAAGAAGATTCATATCTGCATCTGCTTCAATGTCATCTTGAATCACTCTCACTGCCTGTTCAATTCTTGCATCTGCTTTTGAAATAAATGGTGTCTCTCTTCCCAGAAACCGTTCTTTTAATTCAACGCTCATTTTGGTATTCCTGCCATTTAATGACAGTTCTTTGTCAAGTTCTGGACATGGATACAAGATCAACTCCATTCCATGATACTGTGCTCTTGGATAGTAAAATTCATCTGCTTCTCTTGAAGCAGTCCCATAGTCGATTGAATATTCCCCGGTATCCACATAAGTACCGCCACCATTTTTCAAAAGAACCTCGCACTTGCCAAGGAAACTGAAATTCACTGTCATGACCGCTTCCCCTTCGTAGGCCTGAATCTGGACTTCTGGGATTCTTCTTGATCTGATATCAATATACAAAAGCTCCAGATATGAGCTGATCCGATAACAGACGATCTTTCCTTTCTCTCCTGAAAAATCTGATGGCAGGATTACTTCTCGTTTCTCATTCATGAAAAACTCCTTCTCTCTTCCTTTCTTTTATAATTTACGGTTATATGTTAGTATACACTAACTTTTGATTCAAGAACAAAACAGCAAAATAGCTCCTTTTAGCATCTGGTTTGTTCTTGATTTTGTCTTTTTGGTAAAAAGAATCCTGTTTTATGGAATCTCCTGCAAACAAAAAAAGGAAAGGATCATCACAAAACATGATAATCCTTTCCAATTTGTTTAAAATTTCAAATTCTAAATCTCATTATTTTCTAATAATATCAGTTGCACTAAAGACTTTATCACCTTTGCCTGCTTTCACACCCTTAGCTTCTAACAGCTCGGATACTGTACAAACTTCATATCCTTTCTTCTTAAGGATCGGTAATACTTTCTCTACTGCTGCAACGGTTGGCTTATGAATATCATGCATTAACACGATATCTCCGTCTTTTGCATGTTTTAAGATTGTTTTAACAGTCGCATCTGTGTTCTTTGTCTTCCAGTCTAAGGTGTCAACACTCCAAAGGATCAGTGGTGTATCAATTCCTTTTTTAACATTCTCATTGATCGCTCCATATGGAGGTCTTACGCTGACTGGTTTACTTCCACATGCTTTGTAGATTGCATTCGCTGTCTTGTCTTCCTGTTCTCTTACCTGTGCAGCACTTAACTTTGGAAGGTATGTATGATTCCATGTGTGGCTTGATACTTCATTACCTGACTCTAAGACTTTCTTGACTGTCTCTGGATAATAATTTGCATTCTGTCCTAACATGAAAAATGTTGCTCTTGCATCGTTCTTCTCTAATGCTGCTAATACTCTTTCTGTATTTCCTTTTAATGGACCATCATCAAATGTAAATGCGATCAGTTTCTTTGTCTTGTCAATCTTTCTTGGAACATATAATGATTTCTTCAGTTCTTTGTCTGTTCCTTTGCCTAACAGATCATCATTTGCCTTTACCATGTATTCTCCCATGGATTTGTTCACTGATGCATAACTTGTTCTTCCAAATCTTGTCGTTACAAAAAATATTCCTGCTGCGATCACCAGGATAATGATCAATAGTGCTGCAACTCTTCCTTTGTTGATGCGTCTTCTTTTTCTTCGTCTTGCCATTGTACCCTTCTTCTTTCCTTATGATTTTAATAATTGAAATGTGTCTACATCCACAAGTCCAAGGTCTGTCAGTCTTAATGATGGAATCACTGGAAGTGCCATAAATGATAATGTGATAAATGGATCAATATCTCTGGATATTCCTAGTTTCCATGCTTTTTGTAACAGCTCATCGATACCTTTCTGGATGTCTTTCGCCGGTTTCTGGCTTAAAAGCCCCGCAACCGTCAGCGGTAAAGTACCTAAAACTTTGCCTTCAGATACCAGTGCGTATCCTCCCTGAATCTCCTCTATCGTCTGTACAGCTTTGATGATATCTTCGTCATTATCTCCTGCCGCAATGATGTTATGTGAATCATGTGCTACAGATGTTGCGATCGCACCGTTGGTTATCCCATATCCCTTGATCGGTGCCGCAGCTGCATTGCCTGTTCCACGGTGACGTTCAAATACACATAATTTAGAATATTCACTATCTGGAGTAAATAACCCCTCCTTTGATGGAACCTCTTCCTGTAAAAACTTCGTGACGATCTGCCCTGGGATCATTCCGATCACAGGGATCTTTCCTTCTGCTTCTACCTGAATCTTATCTTTGGAGATATCCTTTAATACAACGGTATGAAGCATGGATTCATTCACTGGTTTTGCTTCTTTTGTAAAGAATTCCGTGTTCACAATTCTTCCTTGTTTGTATACAGAATGTACTTCGACACTCTCCAAAGAATCAAGGATCACGATGTCCGCATCTTTTCCCTCTTCTAATACTCCGATATCATTTAAACCATATGTCTTTGCAGCATTATATGTTGCCATCTTTACCGCTGATATTGGATTCATTCCAAGTTGGATACTCTTCTTTATATTGTAACTAATATTTCCTTCATTTTCAATAGTATCAAGATGTTTATCATCGGTACAGAACATAAAATGTGCAATAAATTCTGGTTCTTTGACAAGTCCCGGAACTATATTTTCTACATTCCTTGCTGCACTTCCTTCACGAACTAAGATTTTCATGCCTGCAAGACATTTTTCTTTGGCTTCTTCAAAAGATGTACATTCATGATCTGTCATAACTCCTGCTTCCACATATGCCTTTAAGTCTTCTCCGCTAAGGCCCGGTGCATGTCCGTCAATGACCATTCCTTTACACAGCTCTAATTTCTTCATGATCTGCTCTTCTTTGCTTAGAACCGCTGGATAACACATCACTTCTCCAAGTCCTAAGACAAGCGGATGGTCCTTCCACTGCTTCATATCTTCCGCCGTAAAATCTGCCCCATTTGTCTCAAATGGTGTCGCTGGAATGGATGAAGGCATCATGACATAGATTCCAAGTGGGGCATCGCCTGCTGCATCCAGAATGTATTCCATCGCTTCATTTCCTTTGACATTGACAAGTTCATGGGGATCTGCGATAACCGTCGTTGTACCATGCGGCATAACTGCTTTGGAAAATTCCATTGGTGTCGCCATACTAGATTCAATATGTACATGTGCATCAATGAATCCAGGTGTGATATATTTTCCTGTACAATCTATTACATTCTCCCCTGAAAAATGACCAATTCCTGCGATTTTTCCATCTTTCACTGCAATATCTGCCTGAAGGATCTGTTCATTTTTCACATCAACGACATTTCCATTTTTAAAGATCACATCATACATCATTCTTCCTCCTTAAATTTTACGATTCCTACATAATATTTCTTATCTGTATCAAATAGCATACTCCAGTCGATTTCTTCGCACTCTCCACAATTCGACCAGATCAATTTCTCTTCTTCCTCATCAAATCCTGTGATCGTCACCCAGTGCCAGTTATCTTCTCTTAATTCATGCGCCGGATGTCTTAAGATCAGAAATGCAACTGGATGATCTTCCTTTAATGCTGGCAAGATAAAATCCAATGCCTGTTCTTTACTTTTGGGTAAAAATAACTGTTCTGAACTTAATGTGATTCCATGATCTTTTGCATATCTTTTGAAATCTTTCGCAAATCTCCCAATCAGTGGATATCCCATAAATCCAGGTTTCATATAGCGATACATCGTCTGCATCAAATTTAAATATTGTTCATAGTCTGCTGCTTTCTGACCATCTTTTATCGGATATAAATCTTTAAAATCTTCCCGACTGAGTGCATAAATGGCTGCAATATTACTGCCTGTCACACTTCCACATCCTGCCAATCGCTGAAAATCTCCTGGAAACCATTCCTGATCGCCGCCATATCCTATGGTTTTACCGTCCTTTATGATCTGTGGACAGTGAAGTTCTTTCCTCATAGTCTGTCTTTCCTGTTATACTCTTAAATTCATTGAATTCTTTTATTTCTTTATGTTAAGATTGTTATCATTAGCAGATATGATCATTTACAATTTACAGAAAGGATGAGAACATCTATGAAAAATATCCTGATATCCTTATGTCTTGCACTATTTATCATCAGTGCATCCGTAACGATAACATTAAACTTCCGACCTTTATATTATCATGATATTTCCTCTTTGAAAATAGAAGAAACTTCCGGTTTTTCCAAAAAAGTGATCCGTGAAAATTATGATGCTTTGATTGATTATAATCAGTTCTTTTATTCTGGCAAATTAAAACTGACCTTACCTATGTCAAGAGAAGGCAGGATTCATTTTGAAGAAGTAAAACGAATCTTTGTCGGTATCGAATGCCTTTGCGTGATCACACTGATCTTATCTTGTTTCCTCATAAAGAGAAAAATAAGATCACGAAATATTGATTTTTTGAGATCAGCTTCTATTATAACTGTTTTATTACCCGTAATTGTTGGTATTTTATGTGCGGTCAACTGGGATGCCGCTTTTACTTTGTTTCATGAGATCATGTTTCGAAATGATTATTGGATTTTTGATGAAGCTACTGACCCTGTGATCATGATCCTTCCAGATGCATTTTTCCTTCACTGCGCCGTTATGATCATCTTACTAATCTTAATTGGCAGCTTACTTTGTATGGGATTTCGTTCTTTTTTTCGACACAGGTTTATGCTATAATGGATAGATATTAATTATTTGTTTCAAATGTTACATTTTTATTAAGTTAGGAGTTTAGCAATGAGACTATCAAAAATAAAAACAAAGGAAATCCGCTATGTGGTCTGGAAATACCGCTTAAAACGATTTCTTCCACATATCTTAACACTTTTCCTTGCTGTTATTGTTGCTGGCGGAGCTTTTAGTGCTTATTCGGTATATCATAAAAAGCATCAAAAGCAACTGGCAAAACAATCTGAGGTCCAGCGTGAAAAAGATGTTAACACTGCTCGTAAAAAGGCACAAAAAGAAAAAACAACACTGAAACCTTGGTATACTTACCACAGCATTGCCCATGCAATGGGCGGGCTTGATGGCAAAGATTATTTGAATTCCATCGATGGCTTTTACCCTGCTTATCAGAAGGGTTATCGTGTCTTTGAAATGGACATCCTTCTTACTAAGGACAACGTTGCGATTGGGAAGCACCAATGGGGTTGTAAACTTTCTGATCCAACCAGTAAAAAAGGCGATCCAGTCAGTTACCGTAAATTCAAAAATACTAAGATCTATGGGAAATATACACCAACTTCTTTCCTTGATGTATTGAATCTCATGGAAAAATATCCTGATTTCTATCTGATGACAGACTCAAAAAGCACAGAGCCTGCAGATGCCAAAAAAGAATTTAATGTTCTTGTACAGACAGCTAAAAAAGTCGGTAAAGAAGACCTCTTAGACCGTGTGATCGTTCAGGTCTACAATCAAAGAATGTACTGGGCTGTAAAAAGTGTGCATCCATTCAAGCATTTTGTATACACCACTTACAAACAGCCCGATGCAGCATTTTATAAAGTCGTAAAGTTCTGTAAACAAAATGGTATTGAAGCGATCACTTCTCCTAAGAATGATATCAATGATTATCGTATGGAACTACTTGCAAAACAAGGAATTTATTCATATACACATTCCGTGAATAATGCTTATTTTGCGAAGGAGTTTATGAAACTTGGGGTTTATGGAGTATATTCTGATTTTCTTAGCCCGGCACAGGTGAATAATAGTTATATTAGGGCGAATTGTCCGAGGTTTGCTTCACGGTATGTGAAGACGATATTGCCGGGGATCAATCAGTAAATCCTGTAGGTAGTCTTTAGTATATGTGACAGAAATATTTGTTCTTATCTTATTTCTGTCACATAAAACTGAAGACTATTCAAACCACTACACAGTGTGTATGTTATATGATATCGATTATTGTATTCATCAACTACTTCATAGATCTGACCTTGGATTAATTCCTATGAATTTTCAATCACATACTCATCAAATAATGGTAATGTAAAGTATACATATCCTCTCATTTCACCTGATAAGATTCCCTTTTTTATCAAACGTTTTCGATATGGATTAAATTCATTTGTCTCCATTCCTATACGTTCCCAGATATCTTTAATCTTCCCACCATCAACCTCTGCAATTCCTCTTGCTACTATCCTGTCTTTCTGTGATAATTCTGACCAGATCTTATCATAAACAAATTCACTCAAATACTGTTCATATTCATCAATGACTGCTTCGTAATCACCCGCATGATTCCATGTTAAATATCCAAGAACCTGAAATGCAAATGGATAACCTTTTGTAAGTTCTGCCATCTTCGCAGCTTGTTCTGATTCAATTGTGACATGCTCCCACCACTTAAATCCCTGATTTTGAAGTGGGGGCTTCTTGCTC
>CAJMOO010000005.1 GCA_905215045.1 uncultured bacterium
CAAGGATTACGTTTCCTGAACATAATTTAGCAAATTTATTAACTCTTTCCTGTCCGATCAGGGCGATGATCGTATTCATTAATATCAACAGTAACAATACCTTTGGTACAATTCCTGACACCCAGCTGATAAATGTTTCTGCACCCGTATCAAATAATCCCATGAATCCTGATGCACCTTTAATAATGATATCCATATAAATCTCCTTTCATTTCAGGCTTTTTTCTTATTTACACCATAAATCCTGTCTCCAATTCTTGTTAACAGTCCAGGTTTTTCTAAGACTTCGCCTCCACTCATAATCGTGTTGTAATTTGAGGAAGCATCAAGCACCGCTCTTCTTAAGGATACACCGATCGTTGCACAATCATTTTTTGTGATCGTTCCAACATCAATTCCATTAAAGAAATCCCAGTCTTTAAATCTGGCCAACATCGTGAACCCTCTCATAAAGCAGCCTTTTAAGATCACACCATCCTGATCAATTGCAAACATAACGATCGCTCCTGCATGAAATCCACCTTTTGCTTTTCCAATCGCAACACGTCCCATCTTACGAAGCCTTGTATAATATTTATTAAAACTTCTCATCTGTACCATCTGAAATAAAAACTGCAAAATAAATGCTGTAAGCATTGCCACTGCAATGACCATAAATGACATCTTCTTCCTCCTTTTCGTTTACTCAAATATATTGTTTTCTTCTGTAATATATAGAAGAAATTCTCTGTAGCTTTCCATTTTCTGAATCTTTGGCAGAATATCCGGATTTTTTCCTATTGCCAAAATCTCATCGTACAATCGGATCAACACCGTATCGTCCTCCATTGATTCCGGAATTCCAAGCAATATCACCAGACGAACACTTCCATATTTCTTATCTTTTAACATTTCCGGGAAAACACCTAACGCTAATGTTAACTTTGACAGCATATTTTTTGTATGTGGAAAAGCAATATTACGGTCAAGCACCATAGTTGATCTTTTCTCCCTCTCTCTAACTCTTTGCGAGAAACCTGCATCAAGTTCTCCCTGATTCGTAAGAGATATCACCATTCGATCAATATTCTCATCATATGTACTTTCGCTATCCAGAACAAAAAATCTTGTTTCATCTAGAAGATTCATAAATAAAGAATCAATTCCTTTTCGGATGCTATGTCCAGCTTCTGCTAAGTATCTGATATTTTCAAATTTTCTTTGAATGTACTCTCTGTCAAACACCTCATCCATAAAAACCACCGGTATGTCTGTATCAAGATTCAATGGTGTTGTTGTGACAATATAATCATAACAATCCTTTTTTGTCTCATCAAATTCACCATAAAATGTTTCAAATTCTGGTTCCACATCTGTAAAAACTTTCTTTAACTGATTTTCAATCAAACGACCTATGATCTTACCGGATCCACAGACAATAGCTATCTTACAACGCTTCTTCTCGGATTCCTGTTCTACCAAAAATACTCCAAAATACGCTGCCAAAAACCCCATTTCATCTTCCGTCATCTTAATATGTGCACGTTCTTCCAGTACTTCTTTTCCAATCTCAGCCATTTTATATGCAACACTATACTTATTTTTAAAATCATCCACCATTGGATTGTAAATATGAAATCCATATTTCAGCCGGTTGATCATAAAAAATACATGATATACAAAATCATCAAATAATTCATTTGCGATCACAGTTATATCAAACTCCTGCTGAATCCGGTCCAGCATTTCAACGATCATATCTGCAACACCTTCTGAAATATTGATCTTTTGTTCAATCTCAGCCGTATTTGCTGGTGTTCTCATCCCCGCTACAGAAATACTTAAAAATAATCGTTCTTCCTTGGATATTTTATATCCTTTTACCTGTTCAATTTCATTTAGAAACTCATCTACAATGTTATATGCTGAACTTTCATATAAATCTTTATATTTTTGTTCCAATTCTGTAATCTTATGACCACTTTCGATTCTCTGGATCATCACTACAAAGAATCGAAAGAAAAATCCAAATCCAAGTGCATCCATAGACAGCCTATCTTGAAAATCGTAAAGTCTTTCACGGATTGTCTTTCCTAACGGAAAATTTAAATATAAATGTTCATATATATTTTCAAGAACAAACATTCGAATATTAAATTCATTTCCACAAAGTTTTAATCCGCTATTAGCTTTTCCTTTAATCTTGAGATCATATTTATCGATTGCTTTTCGTAATCGATTTAAATCACTGATCGTTGTTGTTCTGGCAACTTTCATCTCCTCAGAAAGATCATCCGTAAGATATGGTTCTTTTGCATGCATCAGCTGCCAGAACATATATGCCATTCTTGTCTGACTCGAATTAAAAAGATCATCCTGTGTACAAATTTTATTGCGAATCTCTGAATATCCATATGAAGTAAACACAATTAATTTGCATTCGCCTTTATTATTACTGATATAAGCATATCCACCTAATAAACAATTTAATTCTTTAATATCATTGCGAATCGTTTTTGAGGACACATCAAGTTTAGCAGCAAGACTTTCCACACTGCATACAGACTGCATTTCAATGTTTTTTAAGATTTCTGCGATTCTGTTTTCATTATTAAAAAGCTTCATGTTGATCCTCTTTTCTTTTGATACAGGTTATTGATTATTCTTAACCTCTTGTTTTCCCTCCAGCCACGTTGATCGTAACTCCATGAACATAAGATGCTCTCTTACTTGCAAGGAATACACACATATCTGCAACTTCTGATAATTTTCCAGATCTTCCAAGTGGTGTTGTAGATGTCTTTGCATATCCTGCTCTTAAATCTTCTACTGTGATTCCTCTTGTGTAAGATAATGCTGTTTCATAACCGATTGTACGAAGTCCTGTTGCTTCCATGATTCCAGGTGCAACACCAACAACTCTAACTCCCTGTTTTCCAAGTTCTTTCGCCCAAGATCTTGTTAAGGAGTTTACTGCGTTCTTTGTTGCTGCATATACGCTCTGTCCTTCGGATCCTTCCAGACCACTTTCAGAAGACATGTTGATGATAACTCCTTCACCTTTTTCAACAAGAACACGACCAACTGTCTGTGCACAGAAGAATACACCTTTTAAGTTTACGTTGCATACTTTATCCCATACGGCTTCGTCTAATTCATACTGTCCTTTTGGATCTTTTTTATCTACTAAAAGACGAGGGATATTGATTCCAGCGTTGTTAACCAGCACATCGATCGTTCCATAAGTTTCTTTGACTTTAGCAACCATTGCTTCAACGTCTGCTGCCTTTGTTACATCTGTTCTTACATACAGTAATTTTCCTTCTTCGGCATCCATCTCTGGTGCTTTTTCTGCCATATCAGAGATCACTACATTTGCCCCGACATTTAAAAATTCCTGTGCAACTGCTTTTCCGATTCCAGATGCTGCTCCTGTTACAATAACTGTTTTTCCTTCAAGTTCTAACCAAGATTCTCCCATTGTAATCCTCCTTTGAATCTGTATCTCTTTGCTTCATGAGTTCATTATAAGGAGCATCAAGTTAAAATTTAATTCCGTCATTTTCCACCACAGAGAAATTTCATGCACTGATTGCTAAAAATGGCTTTAAATCTGAAAATATCGAAGGCATATCTTTTTGATCTGAGAGAAAAAATCTGCTTTTTTTATTGATGTTTTTGCATTGATCTCTTCTGTCTTAATCACTTTATTTCCTCTCATATATAGAATCTTTCCTATACACTGTCCCTTTTTTACAGGTGCTTTTATTTTATAAATTTGTATCTTTTTCTTTATTTTATCAGTACTGTTTTTGATGTCAAGAATCTGTGACACGATTTTGTTTTTATATTGCACTTCCTCTTGTTCTCCCTTCTCCACAGTGATTTTCCCTATCTCTTTTTTTGTTGTGACATCTTTGATCATCTGACAATTCGAGAATCCATAATCTAAAAGTTGTGATGCCTCTTTTACTCTTGTCTTGGAACTTTCACTTGCCATCACAACCGC
The DNA here is from genome assembly GCA_905215045.1 of uncultured bacterium. The sequence continues at coordinate 3,989 of CAJMOO010000005.1, forward strand.
GATCATATGAATTTTATTTCTTGTTGCTGTTGCGCTTAAACAAAATCCTGCTTTACTTGTACTTCCTGTCTTCATTCCTGTACATCCATTGTATTGCCTGATCAGTTTGTTCGTATTGCTAAGTCCAAATTCCTTTTCACCTTTTTTCGTCTTATGTATGATCGTATCCATCCAGATTTTTGTATACTTAAAAATCTGCGGATGTTTTCTGGCAAGTTCTCTTGTCATCAATGCAATATCATATGCCGTTGTGACATGCCCTTTTTCATCCAATCCACATGCATTTTTAAATGCTGTATGCGTCATTCCCAGCCTCTGTGCCTCTTTATTCATACGTGATACAAATGCTTTTTCGCTTCCACAGATATGTTCCGCAAGTGCTACAACCGCATCGTTAGCACTTGATACAACAACACATTTGATCAATGTTTTTACATCCTGTTTCTCTCCTGGTTCCAAAAAAACCTGAGAACCTCCCATGGATGCAGCATGTTCACTGACCGTAACTATATCTCCAAGTTTTAATCTCCCTTGTTCCAGTTCCTGAAATACCAATAGCAGCGACATCACTTTTGTAACACTGGCAGGTGCAAGTTGTTTATCTTTATCTTTTTCAAACAGGATTTCCCCACTGCCCTGTTCCATAACTACCGCTGATTTTGCTGAAAGATCAAGGGCTTTCTCTGATACATTCACAAATTTTGGCTCTTTTGCTGATACATTTTGCCGTGAAATCATATACGAATTCCCTGTTACTATCATGATCAAAAGCAAAATTGTTATTAATTTTTTCATTCATCCGCCTCTTAAACTGTTTATTACAGTCTAATGAAGATTTTTATGATTTATACATATTTTATATTGTTTTTATGCAAATTTTCCCATCAAAAAAAGAGATCAGAAATAATCTATATTCCTGATCTCTCTTCGATTCATCTTGCTTTCTTGCCCCAACGTTTTTCTGATCTTAACTTCTTATATTCATCATATGCCTGTTTTAAGATCTCTTTCTCATTAGGGAACTTCAATAAGTGGTAAGCCTCGTGAAATTTGTAATACCCTGAGTCTACAAAAAACTCTTCCTTCTGAGGTTTTGAGTGATAGTTCTCGGATTCCATCAAATACCAGTGAACACTCTTTACAATCTGTTCATGAAAAGAATAAAAAGAATATTCGCTTTTCCCGACGTATTTTATAATTGATGCATCCGCATCTGTCTCTTCTTTTACCTCACGAAGTGCCGTCTGCTCGTGAGTCTCTCCTTGCTCAACAGTACCTTTCGGAAGAACCCAGCCATCATATCGGTTCTTATAACTTTTGTATAACAGCAAAATCTTTCCTCTAAATATTACGACACCACCACAGCTCGTTGCTTTTGTCATAAATTACAACCTCCTGTCCTTACATGACCAAACATCATCTAAGTATGTGTGTCTTTCTCTGAAAAATATTATACATTGATTATGAACCGATTTCAACCGCTATCTGTTTTTGATCTTTTTATAAATATCTAATCAAAAAATGCATGAAATACTTTATCTGCGATCGGTGCTGCCACTCTTCCTCCAGAATCTCCATTTTCTACAAGAACGCTTACAACTATCTTCTTTCCATTCTTTTCTGCACAGCCGATAAACCATGCATGAGAATCTTTCTCACTGTTATATTCTGCAGACCCTGTCTTTCCATAGACATTATAATGAGAAGAGTATGCTCTTGTTCCTGTTCCATTTGTGATAACTTTTCTGAGCATCTTCTTTAATGTTTCACATTCTGATGCCTTTAACGGTTCGGAAAGTTTTGATGTCTTTGTCTCTTTGATCACTCCACCGTCTATATTCTTTACATTATCTATAAGGTATGGCTGCATCATCACACCATCATTTGCAATCGCTGACATGACCATTGCATTCTCTAAAGGTGTGATCAGTGTCTGTCCCTGTCCGATCGATGTATGCGCCATCTCATTCGTTCCTGATGTTTTATCCAGTGTAAAACGGCTGCTGCTTGCGCGAAGATTAATCGGTACTTTGGAATTATACATCAGATCATCCGCAAGGCTTGCAAGTTTTCCTTTGTTGATCTCTTCTGACATATGAACGAACGCACAGTTGCAGGATTTCTCGATCGCCTGTTCAAGGTTCACGGTTCCATGTGCTTCTCCTCCGTAGCAGTGAATCTTCAAAGTTCCAACCGTTGTATATCCAGTGCAGTGGTACTTAAAATTCTTATAGGTATTCTTGTGCTCTCTCATATATTCGAGTGCTGTCACAACTTTAAATGTTGATCCTGGCGGATAAAGTCCCTGTGTTGCACGATTTAACAGCAAAGAATTCTTGCTGCTGTTTAATTCTGCCCAGTTTTGTTCTACCAGTCCCGGTCTGTAATCTGGTTTTGATACCATTGCATAAATCTTTCCTGTCTCAGGATCCATTGCAACAACCGCACCTTTTTGTCCCTGCAGCGCATTATATGCTGCTCTTTGTACTTTGGTATTTAAGGTTGTGTATACATTATCACCGATACTTTTCTCACCTTTTAAACTGCTTGTGATCTGTGACATTAAATTCGCATTGGATCTTAACAGATCAAAATTGGCAATTGACTCGATACCTGATTTGCCCTTGTCATTGTATCCGACAACATGAGCAAACATACGTCCATACGGATAATCTCTCGTTTCTTTTCCATTCTCTGTCAATGTCTGCGCAAGTACTTTTCCATCACTGCTGATGATCTTTCCTCTTACAACTTTCTCTGCCATTGACTGAAGTCTGCGGTTATGTGGATCTGTGATCACATTTTTGCTGTCCACTGCCACAAAATATGCGATATAGGCAATCAGTGCAAGAAATAATCCGACAAACATATAGGTAATCTGCAGTATCTGTCTGTTTGCCTTTCTTTTTTTCTTTCTTACCTGCTTAGTAATTCTTTGGCCTGTGTTGTCTTGTATACTGTTTTTCTTCTGCTTCCTGTGCCTTAATATGCTCATATTCTTCTTCCTCGCTATCTGCTAACATATGTAATCCCTGAATAATATTTAAAATGATCAATGTACTGATCACAGAAGTTCCTCCATAACTTACCAGCGGGATTGTGACTCCTGTAGATGGAATGAATTTTGTCACACCACCGATACTTAAGAATACCTGAAATAAAAAACATACTCCAAATCCAAGGCATAACAACTTGTTAAATAACTTTCTGCTTCTCGTGGAAATGTCCATAAACAAGATAAAACAGCTCATCAGCACAAAGATCAGGCAGATTCCAAAGATCACACCGAATTCTTCGCTGATCACCGAAAAGATAAAGTCAGATTCTCTGACTGGAATGTCAAACGGCCGTCCATTTCCAAGCCCCATTCCAAACCAGCTTCCTGTTCCGATCGCAAACAAAGACTGGCATACCTGTAATCCTCTTCCTTCAATCATGGAAAACGGATCTTTCCATACCGCAACACGAATCTGGACATGCGTGAAAATCTTCTCTGCGATCACAGCTGCTACAGATCCTGCTGCCAGTCCTCCTAATAGATAACTTGCTTTTGCTGTTGCAACATAAAGCATCATTAAATAGATCACAAAATAAAGAAGAGCTGCTCCAAGGTCTTTTTCGACAACTAATACCAGAACATACAATGCTGCGATCACTGTGATCTTTACAAGATCTTTAAATTCCTTCGCCTTAGAAAGAAGAGCTGCCACAAAAAATACAAAAATGATCTTTACAAATTCTGATGGCTGAAATTTAAATCCCGCAATACTGACCCAGTTATATGCTCCGTATTTGTTGATCCCAAATATAAATACTGTAGATAATAATGCAAATCCAGCAATTGCATACAGCCAGCCAAACTTGTTCCAGATTGTGATCTTATGCATCATTAACGGAATAAAACTTGTCACAAGGACACTTCCTGCTGCGATTGCAAACTGTTTCATTGCCAGATTAAAAGATAATCTTGTCAAAATAACAAACCCGACTCCCAGTAAAAAACAGGTATTATTGATCAATAATCTTGAACAGCGTTTATAAATCCTTGGAAATACGATCATCAAAATCTCAAAGAACACAACCTGTGCTGCAAAAAAGATCAAAATCTTTAAGTCAAATTTCTGCAAAAACAGCACAACATAACACAAAAACAGAAAAACAAACATATAGATGACCTGATTATCTAAAAGGTCTTCTTTGCGTTCTTTATTCTTTGGGCGGAACATTGTGAAACATGACAGTGTATAGATCAAACACATAATAATGATCAAATATTTCGCTGCAATTGTAATAATGTCTATCATATGATCTTACAAGACTCCCCTCTTTAGATGACCTTTCGTATATTCATTCATCAGGGAGGCTCTTTCCCCTTTCTGTATAGATTCGACTGCTTTTAAGATCTCCTTAATCTGCGTGCTGTCTTCCCTTGTAATATGGAAACGCACAACCGATGGATGTAAATCTTTTAAAATTCCCTGTTCTGCTCCGATCCATAATGGTTTTCCATTATAAATCTCGTTGATACAGTCACTGCAACTTGTGTGTACAAAGAAATCTGCGTGATAACGGTCTTTTAATGTCAGCCATGATGGTGTCTTGTCACATCCGCACAGATTATTCTTTACACATTGTGCGGATACCATTAATGGCTGATATCCATATAGAAATAAGTCTGCATCGGATAAATGAAGATCCATCATCTCTTTTTTGTTAAGCTCTGACGGATATGTCATACGAATCTTTCCCGGATACAACCGTTGATATTCCTTCACCGCTTCTTGATTGTATCCATACAGCATATAATCTGCGATCAATTCTTTCTGGCATCCTTCGTCTATAAGCCATGAAAGCACTTCCAGATTCCTTATGACCAGTCCATCAATATCCTCTGAAAATAAAATTGTTTTCTTTTGTTCAAGCTCCCTCATCTGTCGTTTTCTCGCAATCTGTGGCAGCATGATATAACATCGTTTTCCCGCTGCCTTTACTTTTGCGGTAACCGCAGATGGGTCCTTCTGTCCTTTCAGTTCGATCCATGAAAGATAAATCTTGTCAACACTCTCATTCTTGCAGATGATATCTAAATGTTCAAAACTCTCCAATGAAACTGCTGTCTTTCTTCCACCTTCTTCTGGGAAATCTAAATTCTCAGTCTCACGCTTCGGTTCTTCATAGTTTCTTCTGTATTTTAAGATCTTTGCCTGATCCATCTGTGCAAATGCTTCTTTTCTTAATTTCTTAAGCACAGATCCCGGAACAAACAGATTCTCGCCAAGTTCCACTTCCAGTGTTTCAAACTGATAATGGGTCTGCCCTGTTTTCTTAAGAAGTTTCTCAACATCCTGCATCGTTGCACCATTTTTCTGGGCTTCCTCGATCACAGGTCCTGAAACCTCCACAAAATCATCCCCGGCTTTGAGAATGAGTTTAGCACACTGATCTTTCTTAATTATGATTTTTCCCTTAAGATTTTCTTTCTTTTTCTGTTTTAATCCTTCATCGATCCGTTCAATCATCGGATGGTTCAATGTTCTTTTAATTTCCATGCCCTCATGAAGTTTTTTCATTTTTTGTCCATTTAATACAACCTTGCTTCCTGATCTAAAATCAGAAGGGCTTGTAAGTTCGACTTTTTCTTCCGGGCTGATACGGATCTGTAAGACATCTCCTTTGTGGATATCTTCTCTTGCTGTAAATGAAATCTTACCTTTCATCAGTTTGCTGATCTTTCCGACAAACAATCCCTGATGATCCGGACGTTTCATGCTCATCATGTCTTTTCCATGATATTCCTTATAATATCCACCTGTAAATCCACCTCTGTTGAATACTTCCATCAGAATCTTCATATCTTCATCTTCTACTTTATAAGGTTTGTCAGAAAGATAAAGATCTACATACTTGCGGTAAATTCTTGTAACTTCCCCAACATATCTTGGCCCTTTCATACGGCCTTCGATCTTTAAGGAATCCACTCCATGATCAAGAATCTCTGGCAGATGTTCAATCGTACAAAGATCCTTTAAACTCAGCGGATATGCGTTCTTTGTATTCTTTGCACCATCTAAATAAAATGGAAGGCGGCATGTCCCGGCACATCTTCCACGATTCCCGCTTCGACCACCTAACATACTACTCATAAAACACTGTCCGGAATAACAGTAGCAGAGTGCTCCATGAACGAAACATTCCATATCAAGTCCTGTATCATCCTTAATCTCTTTGATCTCTTCTAAAGATAACTCTCTTGCTGGTACAACCCTTTTTGCTCCCATCTTCTTTGCAAGTCTTGCTCCATAAACGCCTGTGATGGTCATCTGTGTACTCGCATGAATCTCAAGATCTGGAAAATGCTCTCTGATCACTGAAACTGCTCCCAAATCCTGAACGATCACTGCATCTAATCCCTGTTCATAAAATTGTTTTAAAAAACCTGGCAGTAACGGAAGTTCCTCTTCCTTCATCAATGTATTGACAGTAAGAAACAACCGCTTTCCATATAAATGTACATAATCGATTGCTTCTAATAATTCTTCCTTATTAAAATTTCCTGCATAAGCTCTGGCGCCAAACATCTCACCGCCTAAATAAACGGCATCTGCTCCATTTAAAATTGCTGCTTTTAAACATTCCATGGAACCTGCCGGAGCTAATACTTCTATTGGTCTGTTCTTTGTTCTCATCTGTTATCTATCCTCTGGTATCGGTAAATGAAAATGCTCGTAAGCACTCCTTGTTACGATTCTTCCTCTTGGTGTTCTCTGGATCAGTCCATTCTGGATCAGATATGGCTCATAGACATCTTCGATCGTTCCTGAATCTTCTCCGATTGCTGCTGCCAGCGTATCAAGTCCGACTGGTCTTCCCTCAAATGTCTCGATCATCGTCTTTAGTAAGTTGCGGTCCGTCTGGTCTAGTCCGATCGTATCAACTTCTAAATGATCCAGAGCATCTCTTGCAATCTCTAATGTAATCTGTCCATCATACTTCACCTGTGCAAAATCACGCACACGTTTTAATAAACGGTTTGCAAGTCTTGGTGTTCCTCTTGATCTTCTTGCAATTTCTAATGCACCTTCTGGATCTATTCCGATCTCTAAGACATCTGCAGAACGTTCAATGATCGTCTGCAATTCCTCGCTGTTGTAGAAATTCAATCGGTTCACAACTCCAAATCGATCTCTTAATGGTGCTGTTAACATTCCTGCTCTTGTTGTTGCTCCGACTAATGTAAATCTTGGAAGTTCCAGACGAATCGATCTTGCCGCCTGTCCTTTTCCTACTAAAATATCGATCGCATAATCTTCCATTGCAGGATATAAAACTTCCTCTACCTGACGATTCAAACGATGAATCTCGTCAATAAATAAAACGTCTCCTTCCTGCAGATTATTAAGAATTGCCGCAATCTCTCCTGGTTTCTCGATCGCAGGACCGCTTGTCACTTTCAAATGAACACCCATCTCATTCGCAACGATTCCTGCAAGTGTCGTCTTTCCAAGTCCCGGAGGCCCGTAAAACAGTACATGATCCAGAGATTCTCCTCTGCTCTTTGCTGCCTCGATAAAAATCTTTAGATTCTCTTTCACTTTCTCCTGTCCGATGTAATCACTCAACATCTGTGGGCGCAGATGATTTTCAATTTTGATATCTTCTTCCACAAGTTCTGTGGAAATCATTCTGTTTTGCATAATTACCCTCTATCTTATATCATGATATTCTTAAGTGCTTTCTTAAGCAGTTCTTCTGGTGCAAGATCTGCTGCACCCTCGACCTTGTTGACTGCGATTGCTGCTTCACTCTTTGAATATCCAAGACTTACCAGTCCTTCGATCGTGATCATCACAGAATCACTGCTGTCTGACGTTGTATCAAAGATTTCTGCTCCCACACCATCTTCTTCTAATTCATCAAAGCTTAATTTATCTTTTAATTCCAGAATCAGCTTCTTCGCACCCTTTGGTCCTAATCCCGGTGTCTTTGAAATTGTCTTGACATCTTCACTGATCACTGCCATCTTAAGTTCGTAAACAGATAATGTTGACAGCACTGATAATCCAACCTTCGGTCCGATTCCGTTCACCCCGATCAGAAGTTCAAATGCTTCTTTCTCTTCCTTCGATAAAAAACCAAACAGACTTACATCATCTTCTCTTACGTGCATATGGGTATAAATCTTGATTTCCTGTCCGATCTTTGGAAATGCTTCTCCTCTCATCGGTACCATCATCTGGTATCCAATGCCCTGATTATCTACAACCACCATACCCGGTGACATATCTTCTAATGTTCCTTTTATATATGAAATCAAAATGATTTCCTCCTTAATTCTGTCCTTTTTCCATTTGTTTCGTATTATACCCTATCAGACGATAACAGTCTAGTCTATCGGCGCAGAATTCACAAATAAATCGTACATATGTTCTTGCTTTTGATTTATTTTTCCACTTCATTGCAAATAAAACAAACAGCCGATATAATAAATCTACGGATAACATTTTGTTCGCAGAAAGGATTTTTATGGAACATAAACAACAACCTTTATTTTTTGATATAGAAACAACCGGACTTAGTGCTGACATCTCAGCAATTACACTGATTGGATGCTGTGATATGGACGGAAATATTACTCAATGGTTTAATGAAGACGGCTTTTCCCAGAAACAGATTTTATCTGATTTTCTCACGTTTATTAAATCTTATGACACTCTTATTACATTTAACGGAAAAACTTTTGATCTGCCTTTTTTATCCAGCAAAATTAAAGAGTTCAAACTCAATGCATCTTTTGACCGCTATGAACATCTTGACCTTTATCAGATTTTGAAACCTTATAAAAATCTGTGGGGATTAAAAAATTTTCGCCAAAAAAATCTGGAAGAATATTTAGGTTTTCATCGTACTGACAAGTTATCTGGCAAAAAACTGATTAAAACTTATCAGAACTACCTTGAAAAAGGGGATACAAAAGATAAAGAAGCTGTGCTTTTACATAACAGAGAAGATCTCCTTGGTCTTCGTAATATTTATTCTCTGATGAGTTATCCAGCCTTACTTGATGGAAAATTTACTTTATCATCCTTTTCGATTGAAAATGATGAATTCACTGCATCTCTTAATCTGGAGCATCAAATTCCTGTTTGCTGTAATTATGAGAAATCTGGTATCAGCCTATTCCTTGAACATTCGACAGCTGTGCTTACATGTCCTTTAGAAGGCGGACATTTGAAACATTATCACAGAGACTATAAAAATTATTATTATCTTCCTATGGAGGATCTTGTCATTCATAAAAGTATGAAGTCTTTCGTGGATACCTCCAGTCTTGTTCGTGCGGATAAAGACAATTGTTATTCTAAATTTGTTCCGGGGGATAATTTTTTATCTAATGAAGATGATGTACTTGGTTTTTGCAGTGATATGATCTATTATCTTTTATCCAAATAAGCAGAAAAAATTCCTCAGTCCAGATTTTATCTGATCTGAGGAATTTTATTATGCTCTCTATTTTACAGTCACTTTTACCTTTTTCACACATCCATTTCTTGCATATAGACTGCCTGTCAAACATCCTAAGGTCTTCCTATCTTCCTGATCTCGCGATGTTTCAAAATCTCCTGTTTTAATAAATCAACAGAACGGTTCACAACCAATTCTTCAGGGAAATTCATCTCTTTCAATAAAACTTCCACATGATCAAACACCCCTACCGCCGTTGATATATGAGAATCTGTATCTGCAACTACTAAAACATTCTTTTCTTCACATAGCCGAAGCATGATCTGTAAATTCTCCCATGCATTCACTCTTGATGACAGACAATCCAAAGAACTATTATTAATCTCTAGCAATGTATGATTTTCTTTTGCTGCATCAACTATTGTTTCGTAATCAATTGGGATTCTTGCATCATCTGGATGGCTGATAATGTCGATCATTGGGTTTTCAATTGCTTTTACATATGCTTGTGTATTCTGTGCAACACTTCCTATTTCATAACATGGTGTATGGATTCCAGCAATTCGAATATCTAAAGTTTTCTCAATCAACTCTGCATCCATACTGAGACTTCCATCATAATCTATGATATTAATTTCTGAACCAAACATCAGATCAATTCCATACATCTTTCTTGGAATGATTCTCATATTATGAAAATATATCTCATCACATGTCCCAGGAATCCCCTTTGCATGTTCTGTAATTCCTAAAAGCTCAAGTCCTTTATCTGCTGCTGCCTTTGCCATTTCTTGAACTGTTGAATAAGCATGTCCACTGGCAATTGTATGTGTATGTAGATCAAATTTAAATTCCATATTACTAAAACCTCACTTTGTACTCCTTTTTATTCCATTATACGACAAAATTTTATATTTCGAAAGTATTGCTGTAAAAAGCAAGAGAAAGGATCAAAAGATTCTTTCTCTTGCTTTTTTACTTTATTTATAGATCATTATGAAATTCTTGTGATCTGCTCTTTTACCTGCTCTAACATCTGCTGATATTTTGCAAGTTTGTCTTTTTCTTCCTGAACTTTTGCTTCTGGTGCTTTGCTTACGAATCTTTCATTTCCAAGCATTCCTTCACAACGTTTGATCTCTCCTGTCAGACGTTTCTCTTCTTTTGCAAGACGTTCTTTTTCTTTCTCAATATCAACTAACTCTGCAAATGGCATGTAAATAACTGCTCCTGCGATCACTGTTGATACAGCATCGTCTCCGATTCCGTCTTTGTTATCCTGGATGATAACTTCACTTGCATATCCAAGTGTTGCAAAGAATACTTTACCCTGTTCAAAGATATCTCGGATCTCTGCGTCTTCAGATACTACATAAACCTGTGCTTTCTTCTTAGGAGATACGTTCATCTCTGCACGAACATTACGGATTCCTCTGACTGCTTCTTTGATCGTCTCTACTGCCTTCTCGTCAGCTTTAAAGTTCCATTCTTCTTTAAAGACTGGCCAGTTTGCTAACATAATGGATTCTTCATCTGTTAAGTTGCAGTAAATCTCTTCTGTGATAAATGGCATATATGGATGTAACAGTTTTAATGCTTCTGTTAAAACTGTATTTAATGTCCAGAGTGCTGCTGCCTTTGTCTGGTCTTCGTCATTATAAAGACGAGGTTTTACCATCTCGATATACCAGTCACAGAATTCTTCCCATAAGAAGTCATTTAATTTCTGAACTGCGATTCCAAGTTCGTATTTCTCCATGTTGTCTGTGACATCTTTGGCAAGTGTATTTAATTTGGATAAGATCCATTTATCTGCACTTGTCAGATCTTCTAATTTGACGTCAGAGAAATCTGCCTGCTCTAGATTCATCATAATGAAACGAGATGCGTTCCAGATCTTGTTTGCAAAGTTACGGCTTGCGATAACACGTTTTTCTGTGTAACGCATGTCATTTCCAGGAGCGTTTCCTGTGATCAGTGTAAATCTTAAGGCATCTGCACCATACTGTGCGATGACATCTAATGGGTTGATACCATTTCCAAGAGATTTACTCATCTTACGTCCCTGTTCGTCACGGACTAATCCATGGATCAGTACTGTGTTAAATGGACTCTTTCCTGTCTGCTCATATCCTGAGAATACCATTCTGACTACCCAGAAGAAGATGATATCATATCCTGTTACCAGTGTGTTTGTAGGATAGAAGTAATCTAATTCTTTTGTCTTCTCTGGCCATCCAAGTGTTGAGAAAGGCCAAAGAGCTGAGCTGAACCATGTATCTAATGTATCTTCATCCTGTGTAAAATGTTTGCATCCGCACTTAGGGCAAACTTCTGGTGTTTCTCTTGCTACAACAACTTCTCCACATTCATCACAGTAGTATGCTGGAATTCTGTGTCCCCACCATAACTGTCTGGAAATACACCAGTCACGGATGTTTTCTAACCAGTGAAGGTATGTCTTTGTATAACGTTCTGGTACGAATTTAAGATCTCCATTCTTAACAGCTTCGATCGCTGGTTTGGCAAGTTCGTCCATCTTTACAAACCACTGTGGTTTGATCATAGGCTCTACAGTTGTTCCGCAGCGGTCATGTGTTCCTACGTTATGTTCATGTTCTTTGATCTTAACTAAATATCCCTGTTCTTCTAAGTCAGCAACGATTGCCTTTCTTGCTTCATAACGGTCCATACCTTCGTATTTACCACCATTTTTATTGATCGTTGCATCGTCATTTAAGATATTGATCTCTGGAAGATCGTGGCGTTTTCCAACTTCAAAGTCATTTGGATCGTGTGCTGGTGTGATCTTAACGGCACCTGTTCCAAACTCGCGGTCTACATATTCATCTGCTACAACTGGAATCTGACGGTTGCATAATGGCAATTCTAACATCTTGCCAACTAAGTGTGTATATCTTTCATCATCTGGATGAACTGCAACTGCAGAGTCTCCTAATAATGTCTCTGGACGTGTTGTAGCGATCTCTACATATTCACCTTCGCTTCCAACGACTGGATATTTGATGTGCCAGAAATGTCCTGCCTGATCTTCGTATTCTACTTCTGCATCAGAAATGGATGTCTGGCAGACTGGACACCAGTTAATGATTCTTGATCCACGGTAGATATAACCTTTTTCATATAATTTAATGAAAACTTCTTTGACTGCTTCAGAGCATCCTTCATCCATTGTGAATCTCTCACGATCCCAGTCACAGGAAGATCCAAGTTTCTTCATCTGTTCAATGATCGTTCCGCCGTATTCTTCTTTCCATTCCCAGGCACGCTCTAAGAATTTCTCTCTTCCAAGATCTTCTTTCTCGATTCCTTCTTCTTTGAGTGCGTTGATGATTTTTACTTCTGTTGCAATACTTGCATGGTCTGTTCCTGGTACCCATAATGCATTGTATCCCTGCATCTTTTTAAAACGGATCAGGATATCCTGAAGTGTCTCATCTAACGCATGTCCCATATGAAGTTTTCCTGTGATATTTGGAGGTGGGATTACGATCGTATATGGTTGTTTTGTCTCATCTACTTCGGCATGGAAATATTTGTTATCCAGCCATTTCTGATACAGGCGTTCTTCAATCGCACCTGGATCATACGTTGTTTCTAATTCTTTCTTCATCTCTAAACTCCTTATTCTATAGTTTCAGAATCTGTTTGTTCACCGATTCCTTCTAAAATCTGCTCATGCCGGATCAGTTCCTTGCTACATATATCTTTTCTCTGATTTAATGCATTCAGGTAATCCCTTCGTTTGATCAGATCATATAAAACCTTTGGATGATACATCCAGAATCCAGATGTCTTCCACTGGTTCTTGTCTAATAATTGTTCCAGATCAGCAGATGCCTCAAGGATCGCATCACTAAATCTTAATCTGGCTGACACTTTACCACAAAAATCAAATAATTTCCACTGTTCTGGTGAAATATATGAAAAGACATTTTCAAATTTCTCGTAGTAAAATTTCAGATCATTTCCAATCTCCCTTTTGTCATCTTCCAGACGTCGGCCTGTATGACCTTTGTGGGTAACCATCATCTCTAACAGTTTTAACTGGTCAGAAGCTTTCTTGTGTGACTGAAATAAGATCAGCAGGAATAATACCACGATCACTGCCGCACACGCAAGCTGCCATGCATACTGCTTGACTGGCACTGTAAAATGATACAGATAAAATCCTGTCACACAAACAGCCGCAACAGCCATTAAGAAAAAGGAAATCAGTATTGCTTTCTTGTTCTTCTTCTTTTCATAAACTGAGGCAATCCTGCCGTCCATGGAAATCTCTTCTTCATTGGCACGTGCAAGTTCTTTTTCGAGCTGTTTTTGTTCTCCTTCCAGTGAATTAATGGAATTGATTCCTGTTTTTAATTCTTCTTCGCGTTCCCATAGATCAAAGAACTCTTCATCACTGACTCGTCCTTCACAAACATCATAGAATTCTCTTGCAAATGCCCGGTAATAAGCCCTTGCTTTTTCTTCTACTTCTGTTTTCGCATCAAAATCTTTCTGATCCAGCTTTCTAAGATCACTGATCTGTTCATCAATCTTATCAATCTCTGATTCATATAATTCCACAAGGCGTTTCTCTATGGTGATCTCACTGTCATTCAACAGGTCATTAGATAATCTCTGCTTTGTATTCATCTTTCCACTTCCCTAACGTTGTTTTTACTAACCGGCGGGTCATGCTTTTATCTGCCTTCTTTCTATGATAATCTATTTTGGCCAGTTTATCAAACTGTTCTTTCTCAAAAATCTCTTTTTCGCATTGTTTGAGATTCTCATATATGGTTTTACAATGTTCCTCGTCAAAGGAAACTGTTTTTCCATCTTCGATAAAGCTTTCTTCATCCCCGCTCAAATAGGATATCATAAAATACGCTTCCTGAATCTGTTTTTCTGGTTTTAACATCAATGCTTTGCGAAAAGATTCTTTGGCCTCTTCAAAGCAAAACATTCTGCTTTGGCATAATCCCATATGATACCATACCTGCATCTGCTCATTTGGATTTAATTTGCCGGATACCATCTCAAGCTTCTGGTAAGATGTGAGTGCCATCAGGTATAAATGGTGTTTCAGATACATATCTGCCAGAAGTTTTTGTTTCTTTGCAGCAGAATATAAATATGTTGTTCTTATCTTCTGCTGGAACTGAATCTTCTCATCTGATGTAAAATAATTCTGAAAATTTATGATCTCCTTGACCTGCTGCACCGCATCTTCGCTTTTGATTTCCAGATTCAGATATTCTTTTAAATAATTTCTCAGCGGACGATCCAGTCCTTCACTTAGAAAGAAGATCAGGTAATGTTCCAAAAGCCAGCAAAGTTCTTCGTAGCTTTGAAAACTGCGGTTGATCTTATGGATCGTATATGCTGTTTTGGCAGGTTTTGTCTCACACAAAACGATCTTACTCATTAAAATCACCTCTTTCCAGATATATGATCTGCTGCCATGTCTGATAGCTGGCAGGACGTATCTTGCCAAATCCCAGATCTGTTATCTTGATCTTACACTGGTCTGCTTTGATATATTCTCCCTGTATCTTTAATTTGTATACAATATCTGCATCCTTCTTCATTCCGTCAAGCGGCATACGAATAGATGCTTTCTTCATTCCAGAACGGTTTCTTACCTCAAAGCTTAACCCATTGATCCCAGATACAAAAATCTCCATCTCACCTTTGCTCTCCTCCCATGGTCTTCCTTCCATGATGAGCGGGCAGAACATATCTCTGCCGTGATGATGTACAACCAGCCCGATCTGGCTGATCGTTGTATGACTTATAACTTCTGGAGTTTTTTTCTCTCCCTGTCTGTTTGCACACAGATAAGCTGCTCCGCATGCGAAGAGATGTTTTCCCATAAACACTCTTCTTCCGATGCAGAGTGCATTCGTTGACTGGCTGAACCAGTTTCCATCAAAACCTTCCCCGCACAAATATACGGTCGTTGTAACTCCCTTTGCCAGTGCCTGTTTGATGATCGTTAAAAATGCTGCATCTTTTTCCTGATCTGTAACAGCATTTTTGATCTGTTCGGTATAATCTTTTGCCTCAACAAGCATGGTATCTTTTTGTTTCTTCACCTCATAATATACAAAATGTTTTCTTGTATAATCAAAAATTCCTGAATTTCCTTTTTGCAGATTGTCGCCTCGAAATCCCACAATTCCAAGTGCTGCTTCTTCCTTCGTATAAAAGCTCACCCGTCCTTGTTCTAATCCAGATCTGATGCATTGTTCCTCCGCATTCTTTACGATCTGTCCTGTTGCATCATCAAAGACCACTGCAATCTTTCCTTCTTCCTGTGCCTTTGCAGTCTGGATCACAAATTCTACCCTCGATCTGCCATAGGAAATTGGATCTTCTTCTTTAATTTTTCCATGATCAGATACACATATATATGCCTGATCTCCTTCAAAATGTATCGCCGTCTGCATATTTTATTCCTCTGTCATTGGTTTGATCAACTGTGTCATCATTGTTTTTACCGCATAACGCTCCATCTTTGACTGAATATTCTCATCCTGCTGATGGATCAAAAGTTCATTTAATTCATAAAACCGGCTGCCCTGACTGTATTTCATATGGTCTGATACGATCACATCTTCTCTGTGCCGTCTTAGTTCTCCTGTTACACTGACATAACAGTCTGACAGTTCGTGATGAAAGACTGCCAGTGACAAAACATAATATCCCGGAAGCAGTTCATTCATTGCCTCCTCGATCCAATGTCCATTGTCGCTGTCCATATAATGGAAGACTACATTGACACCGCTTTTTGCATAAAACTGTACAAATGTTTTGGCACAAATGTATTTCGGCAGTGAAATCACATCAACATACTCAAACAATACTGGAAGAATATGATCTGTTCTGATGATCTGATAGTCTTTGATCTTCTCAATACGTTTTAAGCAACGCTGCGGCAATTCTTCTCTCTGGTCTTTGTAATAATCAAGATATAACTGCTGATAGATCCAGTCCATTTTCCCCTGATCGATCTTGTCACCGATCAATTCATAAAATTTCTCTGGAAGTTTTTTCTCATTCTCATATGCATAATTTACATATTCAACGAGCATTGCATCAATCAAACCTTTATCTGTTTCTATCTGATTTAAATATTCTTCAAATACTTTAAATTCTGTTCCATCCACGCCATCTGCGATGCATGCTCTTAACACACTTTCCACAAAGACTCTGTCATACATGCCGACTTTCTGTCCAACATCGAAAACTGACAGCATCTCTTCTTTTGTTCCATGGAAATATTTCTGCAGATATCCGATCACTTCGCTGTTTTCATTTCCAGATTCAAACGATGCCATACACATCTCTACCAGAAGATCTGAACGTCTGTTACTCAATGTCGTTAATGCATACAGACAGACCTCTTTGAGCTGGTCTTTATCAAGGAATTGATATCCATACTGTCCGATTCCTTTCAATGCATCTTCATACAGCCCTGCTGCAATAAAGTAACCGATCATATGTCTCCTGTTCTCATCTTTTAAATTCTTCCATTCAACATAAGACAGTGCGTTCTTTAATTCTTTCTGTAATTCATGTTCTTTGTAATAGTCAAGGACCTTCTCAAACAATTCCTGTTCGTAATCCAGATCTAAATTCCTGCTTTTGAGTGCATATAACACAACTGGGAAATCTTCTTCCTTAAGTTTTGTTTTTGCTCCAAATCCTGCAGCTTTATACATAACAAAATGTTCGTTGCTTCCGTCAGCCGCCTCACAATACATCTCTGTCTGTTCTCTTGTAAAGACTGCTTTCAGCTGATATGCAACCGATCCAATGTAGCGATTTCCTTCGCTGTCGAAAAATATAAATCCTGCATTTGGATCAAAGATCTCTACATAACAATTTTGTTCTGACAGATAACATACATCCAGATTCTTCTTCCAGTCCTGGCTGATCTCTGCTTTCTGAATAAATTCATTGTCACATATAAGTTTCTGTGCGAAAACAATATTCCCGAGGTCATCTCTTACCCCTTCATCCTGAAGAAGTTCCTCGTAGTAATAACGGTATAACAGGATAAGGTCTTCGTTGATCTGCCCTTTTTTTAGCTCTTCTCTTAAAAATGTACGGATCAGTTCTTCATAATTCGGGAAGATCTTATGGTAGTTTCGTCTGTTATGTACAACGTTTGCAAACAGACGGCTTTGTTCCTCCGCTCCAAGACTTGTGCTGTATGTAAAATACATGAGAATCTCTTCTGGCAGCAGCGGATACTCTCCTTTTGGAATCGTTCTTAAAAATGCTTCCTGTAAGCCGATCAGCTGCACGCCTCTTTGCAGTGCTTCTTCATAGTACGGATGACAGTCTTCATCCATACAGTTTCCCTGAATCATAAGGGCACAGATTGCCTGTAATACATCGGTCTGTGGATATTCCTTGTAAATGCACATAAACAGCCAGAGGATCTCTTCGGAAAATATCTTGTTCCTTGAAACAAGGAAGCATATCTTTCCGATCAGTCTTGTGTTTAGGATCTTCTCCTGTGCGCCAAGTTCGAGAACCCATAGTTCATAAGAATCTATATACGTTAACAGTTGTTCGTCTTCTCCAAGAATACAGCAGCCTTCAAAACGCAGCAGTGGATTCTGGCAGCCTTCCTGATATAATTCTTTGATCTGTTTCATCTTAAGTGCAGGATCTTTCATAAGTTCCTCACTTAAGTTCATCAGAAACCAGAAGAGATATCCCTTGATCCTCATATCTTCACATTCATCATAAAGTATCTGAATCTCTTCTTTGGATTTCAGGATCGTATCTTCTTCTTTGTCATAGAATGCCTGCAGATACCAGACATATCCCTGGCAGATCTTAAGAGATTCCTTCTTCGCATCTTCTGGAATACGCTCTTTGAGGTCTTCCTTTCCACATAGGATATCCAGATGCAGCTTCATAAGATCATATATACGATTCCTTACCGGATGATCCGGCATCTTATCAAGCACTGTTCTTGCACGTTCCGTGAATTGTTCCAGACTGATCCTTCCGCTGCAAAAATCAATATACAGCTCATATAACTTCTTTTGTCTGAATTCTTCTTCTTTTTTTCTTTCACTTTTTTCTTCTTTGTATGTCACTTCTATCTCGATCGTCTGATAGACAGTCTGCAGGATTAAATGATCCTTGTCTCCATCTCTTGGGATCGTTTTGAGATCTGCATAAATCGTCATCTGTCCATCTTCAAAATCTTCTGCATGGAATGTATCCTTGTGAAGAGTTATAAACTTTCCTTCTGTCTTGATCCTTCCTGCAATATATCCCCATCCGTCTTTCCTTACTGTGATCTCCAGTGGTTCATCCAGATTCGTGATCGTTGCATGATACATCGTTTTTGTTACATCAAGCAGTACTGGGGACTTCTGTCCTGCACTTAATAAAAATTCTTCCAGGATCTGGTCTCTGTTCCTTCCCAGCAGCAGCTGATGATATAATTGTTTCTCTTTTTGTTTATCTTTCAGAAATTCTTCTTTAAACGCTTCAGAAAAAAAGAGCGTTTTTGCTCTTTGTTGATCTTCTTTCGCGATATTTGTAAACTTTTCTAATGATTCTGACATATTCTTATTCTGCTCCTTGCCAACCAAAAGATTTTGTGGGTATAATAATACATAATTTCAATTAGTATTCATTATACCAAATTTCGACACAATATTAAAGGAAAAGAGGAATTACCATGGCAGAAAAAAAACAGGAATTTCACGGAAGTGATCTCGAGAAAGTCGAAGCTTATTATGGAATCAAAAAAGAGGCGATCATTCCCTTTGCAGGGAACGTCAATCCTCTTGGAATTTCACCTTTATTAAAGAAAAGTATGGCATCTCATATTGAATGTATCAGCGAATACCCTGACCGTGATTACAAGGAACTTCGTTCTACCCTTTCATTATACTGCAACGTTCCAATGGAACATATCATCGTTGGAAATGGTGCAACAGAGATGATCAGTCTTACCATGCAGCTGCTGCGTCCAAAACATGCACTTTTGTTATCTCCTACATATTCCGAATATACAAGAGAGATTGATCTTGTCGGCGGACATGTGGAAGAATATTATTTAAGGGAAGATCTTGATTTCAAATTGGATCTTGATGATCTTTTTGCAAAGCTTGATGATACGATCGATCTTCTTGCAATCTGTAATCCGAACAATCCAACATCCAGTGCATTGAATACCGACGAGATTTCTAAAATCCTTGCTCATTGCAAAAAGCATAATATCTTTGTTATGATCGATGAAACTTACGTGGAATTTGCACCAGATGTTGAAGAGATTTCTGCAGTATCTCTCACTACAAAATATGATAATTTCATGGTACTTCGTGGAACTTCCAAGTTCTTCTGTGCTCCAGGACTCCGTCTTGGTTACGGAATCTGCGGAAATCTTTCTTTTCTTGAGCGTATGAACAGCATCAAGAATCCATGGACGATCAACACCCTGGCTGCTCTTGCCGGCGAAGCAATGTTTATGGATAAGGATTATATCAAAATGACAAAAGACTATATCGATGCTGAGCGTTCCCGCTGTATGGATATTTTATCTAAACGCCCTAACCTTAAGGTTTATAATGCTTATGCTAACTTTATTCTTGTAAAGCTTCTGGATGGAACGACTTCTTTTGAAATGTTTGAACGCTGTATCAAACATGGGCTTATGATTCGTGACTGCGCAAGCTTTCATGGACTTGACGGGGAATTTATCCGATTCTGTATTCAGACAAAAGAGCATAATGACCAGCTGTTAGAATTATTAAAATAATATCTTTAACATATACAGGTATAACTCATACAAAAGTTCTATCATACAACAAAAAGTTCCGGCCGTGGATCTCTCTGATCCATGACTGGAACTTTTTATGATCGGAATTATTATTCCATGATGATTATTTTACTGCAATAACTTCAATCTCGATCAGTGCACCTTTTGGAAGAGCTCCTGCCTGTACACATGATCTTGCTGGTTTGTTATCTCCAAATGCTTCTTCATAAATACCATTGATTTCTGCGAAATCATTGATATCTGCTAAGAAAACTGTTGTCTTAATAACATTGTCTAATGTAAGATCAGATGCTTTTAATACTGCTGTTAAGTTTGCTAACACCTGTTTTGTCTGTGCTGCAACTCCTTCTTTTAATTCCTGTGTCTGTGGATCTAATCCGATCTGTCCTGATGTAAACACGAAATCTCCTGCTTCTACTGCATGACAGTATGGTCCAACAGCTACTGGTGCATTCTGTGCATTAATGATCTTTGTATCCATGATAGTATTTCCTGCCTTTCTTCGTCTGTTACTTGATCCGTTTGATCGATGGATAATATCGGAACCATGCTTTTCCTAAAATCTCATCTCTGGAAACATAGTGTATATCCCAGTCTCTCGCATCATTTGAATTATTCCGGTTATCTCCCATAACAAAATATCCGTTCTTCGGCACTGTATATGGTCCAAAATCTTCTACTGGTTCCTCTTTGATATACGGCTCATTAAGCGGTTTGCTGCTTCCGTTAATATAGACTTTACCGTCTTTGACCTGTACAGTCTCTCCTGGAAGAGCGATCACACGCTTAATATACCATTCTCTTTCATCCTCCGGATACTTGAAGATAATAATATCTCCTCTCTTCGGATCTTTAAACCAGTAAGAGGTTCTAAGAGCGATCAGCTTGTCATTCGTCATGATCGTATTCTCCATTGAACCACTCGGAATATTGGCGTTGATAATTACAAAATTCAAGATAAATTCTGTGAGAAGAATGGTTACCACAATACAGATAACCCAGCTTAGGGCTTCTCTCTTAAAGCCTTTCTTCTCTTCTTTATCTGCTTTCTCTCTGCTCATATTGGCTGTCCTTAAAATTTAGTCCTCAAAATCACGTTTGATGATATCATGTCTTTCTGGTCCGTTAGAGATCAGTGTGATTGGGTATCCAATCTTCTCTTCTACGAACTCAATGTACTTACGGCAGTTCTCTGGAAGATCTTCGTAGTTCTTGATTCCACGGATATCACTCTTCCATCCTGGAAGTACTTCGATCACTGGTTTTGCTTTCTCAAGTTTTCCTGTTGTTGGGAAGTCTGTTGTTACTTCTCCATCAACTTCATATCCTACACATACTGGAATCTCGTCTAAGTATCCAAGTACATCTAATACTGTAAATGCAACATCTGTTGTTCCCTGCATACGGCATCCGTATTTGGTTGCTACAACGTCAAACCATCCCATTCTTCTTGGACGTCCTGTTGTTGCTCCAAATTCTCCTCCGTCTCCACCACGGCGGCGAAGTTCATCTGCTTCATCTCCAAAGATCTCACTTACGAAAGCTCCAGCTCCTACAGCACTTGAGTATGCCTTTACAACTGTTACAACTTTCTTGATCTCATATGGAGGGATTCCTGCTCCGATCGCACCATATCCTGCTAATGTAGAAGATGATGTAACCATTGGATAAATTCCATGGTCAGGGTCTTTTAATGATCCTAACTGTCCTTCTAATAAGATGTTCTTTCCTTCTTTGATTGCTTCATGTAAGAATAAAGATGTATCACATACATAAGGTGCTACCATCTCTTTGTATTCCATTAATGTATTATATAATTCATCTGGATCAAGAAGTGGTTTGTGATATAAATGCTCTAATAAAACATTCTTCTTCTCACATACTGATTTGATCTTCTCTTTTAATGCGTCATCATCAAATAATTCGCTTACCTGGAATCCGATCTTTGCATATTTGTCTGAATAAAATGGTGCAATACCGGATTTTGTTGATCCAAATGAGTTCTTTCCAAGACGTTCTTCTTCATACTGATCGAATAAAATGTGATAAGGCATTACCATCTGCGCACGATCTGATACTAAGATCTTAGGCTGTGGAACACCCTTGCTTACGATTCCTTCAATCTCTTTGAATAATACAGGGATATTTAATGCCACACCATTACCGATCACACTTGTTGTATGGTTGTAGAATACCCCAGATGGTAATGTATGCAATGCAAACTTACCGTAATCATTGATGATCGTATGACCAGCATTTGCTCCTCCCTGGAAACGAACGATAATATCGGATGTTTCACCTAACATGTCTGTAATCTTACCTTTTCCTTCGTCTCCCCAATTGGCTCCAACGACTGCTTTTACCATATGTGTATCCTCCTAACAAAATCAATTATTTTGACTTTTTCTTTTATTTATTGTGTGGTCGTATTTATCTTAAATACTACACAGCAACAACTTTCATTCTATATCGTTTTAGGCACTCTGTCAAGACAGAGTGCCTAAAGCTTTTTATTTATACATATTTTCTTTTGATTTTTTGGTATTATTTGTCATTTCCTACAGAAAATAATGCATTACTTACATGTTTTGTGTCCATCAGACTGTTATACTGCAGATATTGATACTGGTTGATCAGTTCTGTATATTTGTTATTTTCTGAGAATTCATGATCTTTTCCATCTTTATCTACATATCCATTTGCATTCAATGCTGGAATTGTCTTTCTTAAATTTAACAGATACTCATTGTATCTTGATAATTTTAAGTTTGTCTGCTCAAGCATCATACTTGAAAGATAGTTTGCACTGACATTTTCCACATCGGATGCTTCGTCGATGTCATAATTTGCCCATATAATAAATGGTACTGTGTATTTCTTCTGCAGTTCCTTAAGACTTAAGCTGTTTAAGGATTTTCCATATAATAATTCATAGAATGAATCCGGTAATTTTGGCTGATGATCTCCAAACATTACAACGATCGTTGGTTCTTTCTGATTCTTGAAGTAATTAACGATCTTTTCAAATGCACGGTCTGATTCATGGATCAGTGACAGATAGCGGTTTGCTGTATCTGTTGCCTTCTCATCCTGAATCTTTATCTCTTCTTTGAACTTCGTATCTTTTACATAATATCCACCATGATTCTGGATCGTTACGTTAAAGAAGAATAATGGCTTTCCTGCTTCTTTTTTGTTGAACACATCAATGATCTTATTGTAATCTTCAGAATCACTGTACCATCCACGGAATTTTTCTCCATTTGGATTCATGGATGTCTCATCGATGAATTTGTCAAATCCTAATAATGGATATACCGTATCTCGGTTCCATCCGTGTGCTTTATATGGATGGAATGCCATCGTATCATAGCCTTCCTGCTTTAACTGGGAAGCAAGGCTTGGTACTTTATGTTTGATGAACTGTGTATACGCATTTCCATTCAGTGGAAGTGTTGATACAGAGTTTCCTGTCAGGAATTCGTATTCTGAGTTACTTGTTCCTCCTCCGAATACGGATACAAGCATATGTCCTTTGATCGTATTTTCTTTCAGACTGTTGATAAACGGCATAACTTCTTTGTTTGTCTTGATGTTATTTACTACATTAAGATCTGAAAATGTCTCATTCATGATCACGACAACGTTTGGTTTCTGCTTTAACGTCTTATTCTTTCCTGTCGTCACCTCATAGTTATTCGCAATCTTATCAACTGCCTGAGGACTGTAACCATCTGGCTGTGAAACGAGTGTGTACTGGACATTTAAGATGAAACTTAAAATATATCCATTCTTTAAATATCCTTTTTTCTGGTTAAATAAATTAACTTCGATTCCATTTTCTTTCAGATTATCTACTTTTGTCATCTGAATGGAACTTGCAACCGTTACTATAACGGTGATCAAAATTGCGATCAGTCGTTTCTTGATCGTAAATGCTTTGAACGTCTCTAACTTACATGCGATCACACATAATCCCAGAAGAATGATCGTTGCAATGATCGCTGGCTTGTCATAGCTTAACACGTAATGGTCTGCAACGTCCATCGCTGTTCCTACCGCATAAATATCTGCAGGTGTGATCGGATTTCCACGGAATGCAAGTACAAAATAGTTCGCGATCGCTGCTCCATAGAAGAAAATATTTCCAACCATCAATGCCCATTTAATTCGGTTAAAGATCATTAACAGCACGGCATATACAATGTAATACCAGAGTACATTTAACGCAAAGGTCAATGGTTCCATGATACTGATCGGATTATAGAATACTTTCTCAACCATATAAAATGCGATCCATGGATTCACGATAAATAACATCCAGCTGAATCGTTTGTTCCATTTCTCTGGAATTTTTAATGGAATCAGGATCAATACCATTAATCCTACAGCAATTGCCACAGTTAATGCGATCGCTGTTACGTCAATGCGGGTTGTCCAGACTCTCATACGGATATGGAAATCTTTCTGTGTTTTTCCATTGATCACAGCCGGATGATATGTTTTTCCCATCGCTTTTGATGTGTATAAATACAGCGGATGTTCTTTTTTGATCCCATTGGCTTTGATCGTCACTGTGTAAGTATCACCTTTTTTGATCTCTTTATTGACGATCAGGCTGTACCATTTCTTTGATGTATATTTACTTGTCTTTAAGGACGGCTGAATCGTTCTCATTCCGTCCACATCCAGCAGATCTTTTGTTACATGATAAACGGACTTTCCTTTGCTGTCCTTGATATTCACAGAAATACTTCCTGCTCTTTTATAACTCTGGTTTCGATCTACCATGATCGTAAAGCGCTGGATATTGTCAGAAGTTGCTTTGAACTTCTGAACAATCTCATCGTTTCCTGTCACCTCAATCTGGGAGACTTTCTTGTCTGGTCCGCCTACTGCAACAGTTTCTGAAAACTCAGCTTTATTCTTTAATACAAAAACAATAAAAACGAATAATGCTAAGATAACCACGCCTTTGATCACTTTGTTTATAGTGTTATGAATTTTTGATTTTTCTTTTTGTTCTGACACGATTTCTTCCTCTCATCCTGTTTATTTTACGGAAAACAGATCTGTGCTGACATGTTTCTTATCCATCAGACTGTTATACTGCAGATACTGATATTGTGTGATCAGTTTTGTATATTTATTCTGCTCTGACAGATGATGATCTTTTCCATCTTTATCTACATATCCATTTGCATTTAATGCAGGAACATTATTTCTCATGTCTAATAAAAATTCATTATATCTTGACAATTTTAAGTTTGTCTGCTGAAGCATCAGACTTGATAAATAGTTTGCACTGACATTTTCCACATCACTCTGCTCGTCAATGTCATAGTTTGCCCACATAATAAATGGTACTGTATATTTCTTCTGCTGTTCTTTAAGGCTTAAGCTGCTTAATGATTTTCCATACAGCAGTTCATAGAAAGAATCTTCCAGTTTTGGCTGGTGGTCTCCGAACATTACAACGATCGTTGGTTCTTTCTGGTTCTTAAAGTAATTAATGATCTTCTCAAATGCACGGTCAGATTCGTGGATCAGTGACAGATAACGGTTTGCTGTATCTGTTGCTTTTTCATCCTTGATCTTAATCTCTTCCTTGAAGTTCTTATCTGCGATCAGATATCCTCCATGATTCTGGATCGTTACATTGAATAAGAATAGCGGCTGTCCTGCTTTTTTCTTGTTGAAAATATCGATGATCTTATTGTAATCTTCAGAATCACTGTACCATCCACGGAATTTCTCTCCGTTTGGATTCATGCATGTCTCATCTAAGAACTGGTCAAATCCAAGCAATGGATAAACCGTATCTCTGTTCCATCCGTGTGCTTTATATGGATGGAAGGCCAGTGTGTCATATCCCTGTTCTTTAAGCTGTGAGGCAAGACTTGGCACTTTGTGTTTTACAAACTGTGTATATGCATTTCCGTTTAATGGAAGTGCTGATACAGAGTTTCCTGTTAAGAATTCATATTCTGAATTACTTGTACCTCCACCAAAGACTGACACTAACATGTGTCCTTTGATCGTATTATCTTTCAGGCTGTTGATAAATGGCATAACCTCTTTGTTTGTCTTGATCTTATTGACTACGTTAAGGTCAGAGAATGTTTCATTCATGATCACGACTACATTCGGTTTCTGTTTTAATGCTTTATTGCTTCCCTGTGTAACTTCGTATTTATCTGCAATTTTATTTACTTTATCTGCACTGTATCCTTCTGGCTGGGAAACGATCGTATACTGGATATTCATTAAGAAACTTAAAATATATCCATTATTTGTATAACCTAATTTCTGATCCCAGAAGTTTACCTTGATTCCCTTAGACTGAAGGGCATCCACTCTTGTCAGTGTAAAGGAACTTGCTGCTGTAACAAGTACTGTCACTGCAACAACGATCAGTCGTTTTCTCCATTTAAACACTGGATATGTCGTAAGTTTGGATGCAAACACACATAGTCCAAGCAGCACAACGGTCGCTACGATCGCCGCTTTATCATAAGATAATACATAATGATCGGCTACGTCCATCGCTGTTCCAAGTGCATAAATATCTGCTGGTGTGATCGGATTTCCACGGAATGCGAGGACAAAATAATTTCCGATCGCTGCCGCATAGAAAAATACATTTCCAACTAATAACGCCCATTTCATTCTGTTAAATATAAGCAGCAGGATCATATAAACGATATAAAACCACAATACATTGAGTCCAAATGCCAGCTTATTCATGATACTGATCGGATTATAGAATACCTTTTCAACCATATAAAATGATATCCACGGCGTTATCATAAACAATGCCCACGTTGCTCTCTTGTTCCATTTTTCTGGAAGTTTCAGTGGCAGAAGGATCAGTACGATCAGTGCCAGTGTAATTCCAATTGTTAAAACGATCGCTGATACGTCAATCTGTGTTGTCCAGACTCTTGAACGAATATGTACATCGAGTTTCTTTCCATTAACCTTGACAGGCTGGAAAATATTGCCCATCTTCTTTGATGTATATAAATATAATGGGCGGTCTTTCTTAATTCCTTTTGCGGTTATCTCAATTGTATACGTCTCGCCTCTGTTAAGTTTCTGATTGACTACGACTCTGTACCATCTGAATTCATCTCTTTGTGTACGTCTCATCGTTGCTTTCATATTCTTCAGTCCGTCAACTTCTAACAGACTTGGTGTAATATGATAGATTGATTTTCCTTTGCTGTCTTTTACATTAAGGTCAATGCTTCCAGCTCTTCCTGTCTGTTCATTACGGTCAACCAATATATTTAAGCGTTCCATCGTATCGCATGTTGCCTTAAATTTCTGTACGACTTTGTCACCGTCTGAAATTGCAATCTTTGATATGTTATCTTCTGGAACACCTTTTGCAACTCTTTCTGAAAACTGGTTTTTATTTGTTAAAACCAATACAATAAATGCGATCAATGCAAGGACGATCCCATATTTTAAAACTTTTTGCATGACGCTGTGAAATTTTTGTAATTTTGTTTCACCATTTCTCTGTGTCATTCTACATTACCTTCCATTCGTTTGTATTTCCCCACTCTCTTTTTCATAATTCATAATTTTTAGAAATTTCCTAAAATTTTAAAATCCTTTGTCTCTTCTTTAATTCCTGCCAGTGCATTGCGGATTGCCGGATCATTTAAGTTTCCGATCACATCAACATAGAATCCATATTCCCATTTTCTTCCTGGAAGTGGTCTTGATTCAATGTTGCTCATGCTGACATTATTAAACATAAAATGTGTCAGGATATTATATAAAGATCCTGATTCATGCGGTACACTGAAACTGATGCTTACTTTTCCTGCATCTTTTCTGTACTGTTTTTTCTTTGACATGATCACAAATCTTGTCGTATTGTTTCCTTCGTCATTTACCTCTCGTTTTAAAATCTGAAGGCCGTACATCTTTGCTGCACGTTCACTGCAGATCGCAGCTTTTGTATTCTTGCCGTCATCTGCTACTTTCTTGGCACTGATCGCAGTATTTGCAACCTTTACCTGATCCCAGTCCGGATGTTCATCTAAAAATCCTTTGCACTGCATCAGACCCTGTGGGTGTGAATATACTTTCTCGATCTGATCTAAACTGCTTCCTGGAAGTGCTGCAAAAACGTGACGTACATCAACGGATTCTTCGCCTACCACACAGATATCATAATCAAGGATCATATCATAAATCCCACTGACCGTTCCTGCTGATGTATTCTCGATCGGCAGAACTCCATAATCAGCTTCCCCGCGGTCTAATGTCTTTACAACATCTTTAAACTCTGGTACAGAGAAGTTTTTGACATTCTCTCCAAAATACTGTACCATCGCCTGTTCCTGATAAGCCCCTGGAATTCCCTGATATACAACTTTTGTATCTTTGTTGATATCTAAAGATTCCACTTCGTCGAACATTCCATCAATATAAGTATCTTCCTGTGACAACAGGCTGTACTGATATCTGCGGCTGATGCTCATCATCTGAAGGAACATCTCTTCTACAGACTTCTTGATGATCATTTCATTCTCATCTTTTGTCAACGCATCGATCTTCTGTCTTTCTCTTGCAGGATCATAGATCGCTTTTCCTGTTCCTCTTTTATATTCTGCAACTTCCGCAGAACATCCCATTCGTTCTTTGAACAAAGCCAGCATCTTCTGATCGATCTGATCGATCTGCTGTCTTATTTCCATCAAATCTCTCATAATTTATTGTTCCTCTTTTATCATTTCTTTTAATTGTGTGACCGTTTTCCCAAGAAGCGGATGCATCAGATATGGTGCGATCTCTTCCAATGGTTCTAACACAAACATTCTCTTATGCATCTCTTTGTGAGGAATCGTTAGTTTCCTCTCATTCATCACAAGATCATCATACATTAGAATATCAAGATCGAGTGTTCTTGGTCCCCAGTGGATCGTTCTGACTCTTCCAGCCTGTGCTTCCACATCCATCAGAAAATCTAACAGTTCTTCCGGCTCTTTTAATGTGTCCACTGCAATACATCCATTAAGGAAATCATCCTGCTCAACTCCGCCATATGGTTTGGTCTCGATCAGGCTTGAAACGTGAACGACTTTCGTATCATCCTGTGCTTCGATCGCATCGATTGCCTGATTAATATATTCCATACGGTCTCCCATGTTTGATCCAACACCGATATAGGCTCTGTGCCATCCTCGTTTGATCTTAACTGAGACATAATCAAGGGGCAGCCCGATCGGTGCCCATGGTTTTTTTATTTCGATCTCAAGTTTGCTGATTAGTGAAAATTTAAGAAGAAGCTTCTTTGCCACAGTCTCTGCCACACATTCGATCAGGTTAAAGTCATTCTCTGTTAAAATCTCTTTGATCGTATGGCATACCTTTCCGTAATCCACAGAAAATTCCATCTGGTCGCTGACACCTGCTAACTTTGTATCAACATACAATACTGCAGATACCAGAAACTTCTGTCCTAATACCTTTTCTTCTTTATACAGACCATGATTTGCATAAACTTCCAAATCTTTGATTGTAATCTGATCCATCATACATTCTCCCTTATTTTGCACAAATTGCTTCGATCATTTTCATTGCACGGATATTCTCCTTTACATCATGCACTCTGAAAAATCTGCATCCTTTCATATAGCCGCTGACTGTCGTTGCAACGGTTCCTTCCACTCTCTGATCAGATGGAAGATCGAGTGTCAGTCCGATCATTGATTTTCTTGAAGTTCCAAGAAGAACCGGAACATCCCACTGGTTTAAAAGTTCTAAATGATTCATAAGTTCTAAGTTCTGGTCAAGATCTTTGGCAAATCCGATTCCTGGATCTAACATGATCGTTTCTTTCTTGATCCCTGCTTTCTTTGCCATCTCCATTGTCTCATTCAGGTCAGATATCACGTCATTTAAATAGTCTTTGTAATCTGTATTCTTACGGTTGTGCATCAGGCAGGAGGCAGCTCCTGTTTCTGCTAAAACATCCGCCATTGTTCCATCCCACTTAAGTCCCCAGATATCGTTGATCAGATCAGCTCCTGCTTCAATTCCAGCTCTTGCCACACCTGATTTGTAAGTATCTAAGGATACCGGAATATCAAATTCTTTCTTTATTGCCTCGATCACAGGAGTTACTCTTTCGATTTCCTCTTCATCTGAAATCAGTGTATAACCTGGTCTTGTGGATTCTCCACCGACATCAATGATCGCTGCTCCATCCTCGATCATCTCCTGTGTATGTTTTAACGCCGCATCCAGATGATCATATTTCCCTCCATCAGAAAATGAATCTGGTGTCACATTCAAAATTCCCATAATATAGCCATGGTGTTTCGTATCAAATGTTTTATTTCCAATAATCATTGTATCTCTCCTAGTAAATATACCTGCTGTTTTTCTTCTCTTCCGGCCAGTAACATTCCTGTCTGGCTTTGCAGTGGATGCAATCTCTGGAAAGTTTGTCTGCGCGATAAAAAATAGCCGCAAAACTATCTTCTTTATCTTCAACGCCACGATGCTTTAAGATCGTATCGACCATTATTTTTCTTTCCGCTACCGTATAGCCACAGTCTTTTAGAATCTCTTCTGCAAGAATTGCACCTGCCTCATCATGTGATATTCCTTTTTCATACTGGTCAGCTCTTCCCAGATCATGAAGAAGTGCTGTCGCATATATGATATCTTTTGGAATATCCAGATTCTTCTCAAGCACCATAAGATAACTGATCCTTGCTACTGAAAGAAAATGTTCCATATCATGCCCGCAAAATTCACGGTCTTTCTCTAATTCTTGTAGTCTTTCGTATGTTTGTTTGTATGTTTCATGGCATACGATCTTCTGGAATCTTTCCACTTACTCATCCTCTGTTATTGGTTTATTAGTTCATTCTGAAAAGATAATGTTCCACAGATTATGATCACATCATCTTTATCTGCCTTTTGTTTCACTTCTTTAAGACATGCTGCCAGTCTCTGTCTTTCTTCTACGTCCTGATGGTATTTGCTGACACATTTACATAACTGTGCACTTGAAAGTGCCCTCGGATTGTCCGGTGCCACCGTATAGATCTTGTCCGCTGCCGGAGCAAGAATCTGTACCATCTGTTCGTAATCTTTATCTGACAACACTCCCATTATATAGATTAATCGTCTGTTTGTAAAATTATTTTGCAAAAAACTTAACAAACTCTTTGCACCATCTGGATTATGTGCTCCGTCACAGATCACCATTGGCTCTCTTTCCAATATCTCGATTCTGCCTCTCCAGATTGTTTTGCGCATTCCGTCTTCTGTCTGGAAATCACTGATACAGTAATAATTTTTGATAACATTCAGCGTTTCTAATGCAAGTGCTGCATTGTTGATCTGGTGTCTTCCAAGAAGCGGTATTTCAATCTTTTCATACCATCTGCCATCTGAAGAACGATAAGAAAAGCTTTCTCCATCGAGTGATTCATTCAATACTCTGATTCCCGCAGAATTCACAAAGACTGCTTTTGCATGCATTTGTTCTGCTTTCTTCCTTATCACTTCATTAACTTCTTTTGTATTATCATATGAGATGACCGGACATCCTTCTTTGATGATCCCTGCTTTTTCTGAAGCTATTTTTTCTAATGTATCTCCTAAAAACTGCATGTGATCCATTCCGATTGATGCTATGACTGTTGCAATCGGCTTTTTAACTACATTTGTTGCATCCAGTCTTCCACCCATTCCAGTCTCTAATAATACGACATCTACTTTTTTATCGAGAAAATAAAGAAAACTAAGCGCTGTCTCAATCTCAAACATTGTTGGATGGGACAATCCGTCTTTTACCATTTCTTCGGCAACATTCTTTATTTTTTCCATATAAAAGCACAGATCTTCTCTGGAAATATTTTCTTCGTTGATACGGAATCTCTCTTCATAGGAAAAGGATGCAGGGGATACATATCTTCCTGCACGATATCCGCTTTCCCTGAATACACTTGCTAAAAATGCAAGGGTAGAACCTTTTCCGTTTGTTCCGGCGATATGAACCACTTTCAGCTGGTCTTGCGGATTTCCAAGTCTTTCTAATAACTCTCTGATATTATCAAGTCCTAAGACACTTCCAAATTTATTTGTATTGTGTATAAAATTCATTGCTTCTTCGTAATTCATAACTGCCTCCAGTTTTATTTTATTATTTTCTTAACGTACGAATGCTTCTTTAATGACCTGTGTCATTGTTTTTACATAAACAATCTCAAGTCCCTCGATCACTTCTTCTTCGAATTCTTTTACATCTTTTTCATTCATCTTTGGAACTAAAACCTTGGTAATTCCAAGTCTTTTCGCTGCAAGAAGTTTCTCTTTTAATCCGCCGATCTGAAGAACATCTCCACGGATCGTTACTTCTCCTGTCATTGCAAGATTTCCACAGACTTTTGTCTCTGTGATCGCGGAAAGTACTGCTGTTGTCATCGTGATTCCGGCAGATGGACCATCTTTCGGTACTGCTCCTTCTGGAATATGAATATGAATGTCATGTTTTTCAAAGAAATCACTCTTGATCTTATATTTCTTGCTCTGGCTTCTGATATAACTGATCGCTGCCTGTGCAGATTCTTTCATGACATTGCCAAGAGATCCTGTAACCTGAATCACACCTTTTCCCGGCATAACATTCACTTCGATCTTCAAGGTCACTCCGCCAACCGCAGTCCATGCAAGTCCATGAACCACTCCAATCTGATCTCTTAATGTATCTTTTTCCCATTCGTAGACTGGTTTTCCAAGATAATCTTTGACTGCTTTCTTTGTGATCGTAACTTTTCTATGTTTCTTCTGGTAAATGTCCCTTGCTACTTTTCTTGAAACCTGCCCGATCCTTCTCTCTAAATTTCTGACCCCGGCTTCTCTCGTATAATCCGTGATCAAAAATCTTAACGCATCTTCTTTCCAGTGAATCTGTGTATCATCTAATCCATTGGCTTCCATCTGCTTCTTCACAAGATAATCATTGGCAATGTGGTATTTCTCATTCTCTGTATAGCTTGTCACTTCAATGATCTCCATACGGTCAAGCAATGGTCTTGGGATTGTAGAGAGATCATTGGCTGTTGCGATAAACAAGACATCGCTTAAATTTAGAGCAACTTCCAGATAATGATCTGTAAAATTCTCATTCTGCTCTGGATCAAGAACTTCTAATAATGCAGAAGCTGTATCTCCGCGCTGGTCTTTTCCAGTCTTATCGATCTCGTCCAGTAACATCAGCGGATTCCTGACTTTGACTTTCTTTAATGCATCAACGATTCTTCCAGGCATTGCTCCTACATAAGTCTTTCTATGTCCACGGATCTCTGATTCATCACGCACACCGCCCAAAGATAAACGGACGTATTTCTTATTTGTCGCTCTTGTGATTGATTTTGCAATTGATGTTTTACCTGTTCCCGGCGGTCCGACAAGACAAAGGATTGCTGCATCTTTCTTGCCGCTCATTGCACGTGCTGCAAGATATTCAAGCACTCTTTCTTTTACCTTCTCCATGCCATAATGATCTTCGTCTAAGATTTCCTGTGCTCTGTCAAGATCTGTGCTGTCTTCGCTCATTTCTTCCCATGGAACAGAAAGCATTGTCTCAATATATGTTCTTAACACAGAACTTTCTGGAGTCTGATTTCCCATCGTCTGGAATCTTGAAATCTCTTTTTTGAGTTTTTCTTTGACTTCTTTGGATGCTTTCAGCTCTTTGAGCTGATTCATAAATTCATCCGCTTCATCTTCGACATTCGTCTCGCCAAGTTCTTCTCGAATAACCTTGATCTGTTCCCTGAGCATATATTCTTTCTGATTCTTGTCTACATTTACTTTGACTTTCTGCTGAATCTTCTGTTTTAGTTTCAAAACATCCAGTTCTTCTCCAAGCATCACAAGCATCATCTCACAGCGTTCCTTTAAATCCATCTCTTCCAGAATCTTTTGTTTCTCTGGATAAGAAAATGGAATATGTGTTGCGAGTTCATCCACCAGAATCTCTACATCTGACTGCATCATTATATAATTTACAATATTCTGATCCAGATGAGGCCATGCCTGTGCATAGCTTTCAAATGATTCTTTGATCATACGCAGAAATGCTTCTCTTTCAAACGCTTCAAATGGCTGTTGTTCTACGTGGTCATATAAAATCTCTACTCTAAATAATGGATCATACTCTACAGTTTCGCTAAGTTCTGCTCGAAACAGTCCTTCTGCAAATACTCTTAATGTATTCTTAGGCAGTTTTACAACCTGTTTGATCCTTGCTAAGGTTCCGACACGATATAAATCATCAATTCCTGGATCTTCTATCATCGGATCGATCTGATTATTTAAAAAGATCATCTGATCATGTTCCATCGCTTCTTCAATTGCCTTAACAGATCTGCTCCTTGACACATCAAAATGAATCACCGTATTAGGAAATATGTATTTTCCTCGAAGTGGAAGCATTGGTAATGTCTTTTTCATGTTGTATTTCCTTTCGCTTCAAAATTTCTTTCTAAATAGTATGTACATAAGAAGAAAAACTGCTTTGACACAAGAATCTCTTGCACGAAAGCAGTTTTTATTTTGGCTAATCTATCTATGCAATCTCATGATTGCTTGTTTTAACCCGTTTCTTTGGTACTGTAGCTTTTACCTTCTGGTCTGAGCATCCAAGCTGTGGAGCTTCTGTGCCTTCCACAACACCTTTCGTAATCAGGCATTCCGTCACATCTGTCTGTGATGGAATCTCATACATCAAGTCCATGATCACCTGTTCCACGATAGCTCTTAAGCCTCTGGCACCTGTCTTACGATCTAATGCTTTCTTGGCGATCGCACTTAAAGCATCATCATCAAATGTAAGTTTCACACCATCCATCTCAAACAGTTTCTGATACTGTTTCACAAGAGCACTCTTTGGTTCTTTTAAGATTCGCACCAACGCATCCTGATCTAATGGATTCAGTGATACATTCACTGGAACACGTCCAATAAATTCTGGGATCAGTCCGAATTTTACAAAATCCTCTGGCAGTACCTGTCTTAACAGTTCTCCCAGATCTTTTTCTTTCTGTCCAAATACATCTGCTCCAAATCCGATGGATTTCTTGCCAATTCTTGACTCAATAATCTTTTCCAGACCATCAAATGCACCTCCACAGATAAACAGGATATTCGATGTATCAATCTGAATAAATTCCTGATGAGGATGTTTTCTTCCTCCCTGTGGTGGTACAGATGCCACTGTACCCTCGATAATCTTTAATAATGCCTGCTGTACACCTTCTCCGGAAACATCTCTTGTAATTGATGTATTTTCAGATTTTCTTGTGATCTTATCAATCTCATCAATGTAGATAATTCCACACTGTGCACGGTCAATATCATAATCTGCTGCCTGAATGATCTTAAGAAGAATATTCTCAACATCTTCACCAACATATCCTGCTTCTGTAAGAGCAGTTGCATCTGCAATCGCAAATGGCACATTTAACATCTTTGCTAATGTCTGGGCTAATAATGTTTTTCCTGAACCAGTTGGTCCAAGCATTAAAATGTTACTCTTCTGCAGTTCTACATCAGAGTCCCCACCCATTAAAATTCTTTTGTAATGATTGTATACAGCTACGGAAAGTACTTTCTTCGCCTCATCCTGACCAATCACATACTGATCAAGGAATTCTTTGATCTCTTTTGGCTTGCGCAGATTGATCTCTCCATCATCCTCTGCATACTGTTCAAATTCTTCTTCAATAATCTCAGAACAAATGTCAATACAT